>QMNP01000140.1 GCA_003647825.1 Candidatus Cloacimonadota bacterium | reverse complement strand
ATTTTGAATATATTCAATTGTTTGAGTGCTTTTGATAAAATCGGAGTTTAGATTGTATTTGAGGAAAGTTTCAGAAACCGAAAATGGATAAGCGATGTAATCTATTTTTTCGAGCTGTGATGCGATCTCGCCACCATTTTTACTGCCGACTAATGCTAAGAGTTTTGTTTTCGATTCAGATACATCCAATCCATCTAAAACTTCCGCTGCATCTACCAATTGCGGAATGTGTCTTTTCGAAACAAAACTACTATAATCAATTACATCAAATCCCACTTTCAAAAGAAGATTGATATATTCTATTTTCTGTTGAGTGGGAATAAATTCCTGCACTCCCTGCATGGCGTCACGAACTGATTCAACAATTTTCATAATAATTTATAATCTATTTACTAAGAAAAACTTAACCTCTAACCAACTTTGTCCTTCGGCAAGTTCAGGATGACACAAACGAAAGCTGATATAGTCAAATTAACAAACCAACTAAACTATCAATATCGTCATTCTGAGAAATTCTAATTGCTTTGGTTATGAAGAATCTCCTGAAAAAAATTGTTGCTTTTCTAAACGAAATAAACAGAGATTCTTCCTGAGAACAACGTGAATGAAAAGTTAGAAAGACAACTATTTTTTCCCCGATAATGACTTGGGAATTCTACCTGATTTAATGGTTTCTGATCTTAGCCTTCTGCCCACAATTTTCTCAACCATATTACCAACTTGAAGTAATTTATCCAGATCAATACCTGTATCGATTCCCATTTCATCCATCATCACAGCCATGTCTTCCGTGGAAACAAGTCCCACAAGATTGGGATTCTTGTAATAGTAAGAACCTGTCCCAGATACAGGTACTCCGCTAATGAAATTCGCTGGTTGTCCACCTATGCCACCCATTGTGGATTCATAATGTGTCATACCAGCTTGAAGAGCTGCCAAAATATTTGCAAGTCCCCAACCTCTTGTTGTGTGTAAGTGAACAATGTGTTTAGAAGTATCAGGAATTGCATCGAGGATCATTGAGAAATATTCAAAAACTCTATCCGGAGATGCAGAACCGTCATGATCGGCATGTTCCACATCGGTAGCGCCTAAATCCAGCCATCTTTTAGCAAACTCAATTGCTTTTGACATATCAGTTGGACCAGTAATAGGACAACCCCAGATAGTACTGACAGTTCCATTTACTTTGATGCCGGCATCAGTGGCTTTTTTGATGTATTCTTCGCTCATCTTCCAATATTCTTTTAAAGTTAATCCCGAGTTTTTTTTGTGGTGAGTTTCACTTGTAGAAACCATCAAAAGAATTCTATCAGGTCCGTATCCTTCTTTTTTTGCCTGGATAGCTCTCTCAATCGATCTTTCTCTAATTGTAACTGCCGTAACTTCAACTTCTGGCAGGATATCTTTAATAATCTTGCTGTTATGCAAGGCTTTCATCAGGTCATCAGCATCGGCAAATTGTGGCATACCCTTGGGATTTCCAAAGTTTGTTACCTCAATTTTCCTAAATCCAGCCAAGATCAATTGTTCACTAAGCCAAAGTTTTGCTGCGGTAGGAATCAAGATTTCCTCATGTTGGAAACCATCTCGTACAGTAATATCTCCTAAAGATACTTTCTTAGGATAATTCATAATTTACTCCTTATTTTGTCACTTACAATACAACTAAAATGTAAGGCTTGCATTCCTTCGTAACTATCAGTTTTTCTTTCAAATTTTTTAATCTAATTTTATTTTATCAGTAATGCAACTTAAATCTTCATTTCAGGAATTTCACCTTCAATTATCAGGAGTGCCGTTGCCTCTTTCGCTGAAATAACTTTAGATCTCCTATATCTATCCTCGTCCGATTATAAATCCGCTAGGATCAATCTCCTCTCTTAAGATTCGAAGCTCCTCATCAGTTGGAGGAGAGGTTTTTTCTAATTTATCGGCTACGAGAAGTTCAAAGCCTGTGTTGTCTTTAACCTGCTCAAGGGTTACTCCCTCATGAAGACTAACAACCTGCATACGTTTTTCAGGATTGTTGTAATCTAAGATGGCAAGATCTGTAATAACCCTGAAGGGTCCAGTTCCCTTAGAAAGTCCAGCCTCTTCACGAGCACCGGGTCCACTAAGAAATCCGGGAGTAGTTATAAAATCAACCTTTTCCACAAATCGCTTTTTGGCATGAGGAGTAACAACCAAAATCTTCCAACAAAATGAGCCAAGATCATTAGCACCGCCACTTCCTGGAAAGCGAACTTTTGGATGGTGATAATCGTCACCCAGCATAGTGGAATTTAGATTTCCAAACTTATCAATTTGAGCCCCGCCCAAAAAGGTGTAATCCAACAACCCTCTCTGTCCAGCTTCCATGGAATCAAGCATTGTTGAAGCTAAAAGGGAGTGATGGGTTGTTCGACTATCTCCTACAGAAACAGGCATAGTTGGTAGAATAGGACCGGCTGCTCCCGCCTCAAAAAAGATCAGGAGATTAGGTGCGTAAAGTTTTTGTGCAAGCATGCCAGCAGCGGTAGGAACACCCGTTCCAATAGCAGCTGATGAGCCATCTTCCATCTGCCGCGCGGCCACACAAATCATGTTTTCCATACTATTATATTTGGCCATAATTACCTCTTACTTAGTGTTTGGGTTTACCAACAGTTCATCAAAGCGGAGATCGTTCATACGAGAAGTTCCTCCACAAAGTTCTAAATACTCACTAAAATTCTTAGTATCCAAAATATATTTATTAATAAAGGTTTTGAACTCTTCAGGATCTTTTTCCTTTTTCAACCACAATGCAAAGTGATCTTCATCGGAAAAATACTCTTTTTCCATGCAGCCCGGAAAAGAGCCGTAGGGAACTTGAATAACTGCATCTACACACCAAGCTGGGATAGTGGTGGCCCATGGTTGTCGCCGAATTTCCTCATTAGGTATAATTCTTTCCGCAGTGATGATGACATGTTTTGATGCCTTCGCCAGATCCGCATCGGAAATATTAATTCCATCAATTTGGCAGTTACCGTACACATCGCAACGGTGAACATGGATTATAGCCACATCAGGAGAGAGAGCCGGTACCGCAGCATACTTTGTACCAGTAAATGGACATAGGACCTCTTTCGCTGCAGATTGTTCAAAGGTATCTGTTCCAAGCATTGTCCGACAGGGTAGATAACTTACGCCCATAGCGGCAGCTTTATATCTCCATGCAAGAGCAGCATTGGTCCACTCGGTGAACTTCACTTTTCCCGACTCAAAATATTTTCGTGAAACCCTACTCAAACCCCGTGCCTCAAGTCCAATAACATAGGCTATGTCACAGCGATCAAAACACTCACCTGCAGCTAAAATCTGACAATCGTGAGTTGAAGTATGTCCTGAAAGGCCAAGATTCTTTTTTCCCTGGCGAAGTATTTCGTGAAGGACCGAAGTTGAGATTCTCACACCACCAAAACCACCAACAGCGATGTAGGTTCCATCGGGAATATATTTTTTCACCGCTTCCGTAACTGTTGTCAACTTATTAATTAGTTTCTTATTCTTCTCTTTGAAAAAATGACGGGACTCATCCGCATCATAGGGCATGAAAAGTTCGCCCTTCCCAGCCTTTAACTTTTCCATGAAACACTCCTTTATGTAGCAAGTTTAAAACTACTTTAAGTTGGGAATGATTTTTTCGTCAAGAAAGATTTTTAAATCTATTTTCATTTTATCAGTAATGCAACTTAAATCTTCATTTCAGGAATTTCACCTTCAATTATCAGGGGTGCTGCTGTTTTCTTGACAATCTCTTCTACGCTTACACCTGGAGCTCTTTCCAACAATTTAAAGCCTTTATCTGTCACTTTGATCACAGCTAGATCTGTAACTATCATCTTTACACATTGCAATCCCGTTAAAGGTAAGGTACAGTGTTTCACAAGTTTGGGTTCACCTTTTCTATTTGTATGAGTCATTGCCACGATTATGTTCTTTGCCGCGGCAACAAGGTCCATTGCTCCGCCAATGCCTTTCACTCTGCTTCCAGGTATTTTCCAGCTGGCAATATCGCCAATATCTGTAACTTCGAAAGCACCTAAAACTGTAAGGTCAATGTGCCCACCTCGAATCATAGCAAAACTAGTTGCTGAATCAAAGTAAGAAGCGCCTGGCAGGGCTGTAACTGTTTGCTTTCCTGCATTCACTAGATCTGCATCGTAGTTATCTTTGGTGGGATAGGTTCCCATACCCAGCAAGCCATTTTCTGTATGAATTACGACATTGATGTCTTTGGGAATGTAATTAGCAGCCATGGTTGGCACACCAATTCCTAAATTTATATAATACCCATCTTTCATTTCCTGGGCAATTCTCTTTGCGATTCCTGCTTTGTTCAAAGCCATAGTTTTTCCTTTTATATAAACTAATCCTGAAGTGTTAAAAATTCAATTCTTTTTTCGTAATTCTTTCCCTGGAAAATATGTTGTATAAAAATTCCAGGGGTGTGAATGTGATGGGGATCAAGTTCTCCTATCGGAACTAATTCTTCAACTTCAGCTATAGTTATTTTACCGCACATCGCCATGGGATTATTCAAATTATTAGAAGTCGCTTTATAGATCAGATTGCCATTTGTATCACCTTTCCACGCTTTCACAAATGCATAATCTGCTTTGAAGGCTTTTTCCATTACATACATTTTACCGTCAAATTCGCGAACTTCTTTTCCTTCAGCAACTTCGGTTCCGTAACTTGCAGGAACGTAGAATGCTGGAATACCCGCTCCTCCGGCTCTTGCTCTTTCTGCAATCGTTCCCTGTGGCACAAGCTCCAATTCATAATCTCCAGCAAAAAGACGTTTTTCAGCATCATCATTTTCTCCAATGTAAGATGCTATCAATTTTTTAACCTGATTATTCTGCAAAAGTAAACCCAATCCAAAATCATCTACACCTGCTGTGCAGGAAATGCATGTCAGATCTTTTACTCCGCTTTTCAAAACGGCTTCAACACCCTTCTCCGGCAATCCGCACAAACCGAAACCACCGAACATCAAGGTCATTCCGTCTTTAATATCTTTAATCGCTTCTTCTATGTTATTTACTACTTTGTTCACTATAATATTCCTTATTCTCAATTTACTTTGTTATTGCGAATAATCTCATAACGGTTATCTTTTGAAGCAATCTTTACATTTCATAATTTGAATAGATTGCTTCGATTGTAAAACAAGAAGAAAACTCGCAAAGACCACATCATTCAGCTCTGCCACTATGTGATTTTTCGCTCCCT
>QMNP01000139.1 GCA_003647825.1 Candidatus Cloacimonadota bacterium | reverse complement strand
TCTCGCTGTTGCTTACGAAGCAATCTCTATAAATAGTAATCATTTAGCAATATAGATTGCTTCAGCAGAAACTCTCTGATAGATGCTTCGCAAAGACAAAGTTTGTATTATGCAGAAGGCTTTAATATTGTTTAATAAAAGAGGTTAATAATGAGCAATAATTCAGATATTCAGATCTACCGACAACTTCAACAGCACTTGGATAATTTTCCGATTGGTATGCCAGCCACAGAATCTGGTGTTGAAATTAAAATCCTGAAGTTCTTGTTTACTCCATTGCAGGCAAAAATTGCAACTTGTTTGAATTTAGGTCCGAAAAGACCTGGTAAAGTGTTAAAGCGATTTCATGATAGATTTAAGATTGAGATGACAGAAAAGGAAATAGCAGATCATTTGCATGAGATGTTCATGAACGGTTCTCTGGAACGTTCAGGCAAAGAAGGTTCCTGGCGCTATTCCAATGCAATGCTGGCTATTGGTATGTTTGAATATCACGTGAATAAACTTACACCCGAATTTGTGCAGAACATGAATGATTATTTCGATGAAGCATTCGCTGGAGAATTTCATCGAGCTGCCGTTCCACAATTACGTACCAGTCCTCACCTGAAAGCTCTGGCTCCAGATCATAAAATCGCAATTTATGATGACATGAGACATTATGTTCAGAATACTGATAAAACTATCCAAGTAGCAAACTGTATCTGCAAGCAGGGAGAAGCACTTTTAGGAAAACCATGCAAACAAACTGATGATATTGAATTATGTTTAATCTTCGGTAGTAAAAACTATGCAGCGCGTGAACAAGTGCGAGAAATTACTAAAGAAGAATGCCTGGCAATTCTGGATAGAGCAGAAAAAGAAGGGATGGTACTCCAACCTGGAAATACAATGGAACCATTTGCCATCTGTATCTGCTGTGGATGTTGTTGCGGTGTTTTAACGGCTGCTAAACAATTTGATGAACCTGCTAAACTTTTTGCTACAAATTATTACGCAGAAGTTGTAATGGATGACTGTATTGGTTGTGGAATCTGCATCAAACGCTGTCAGATGGATGCTATAAAAGTTGAAGATAAGAAAGCAATCATTGATCTGGGAAAATGTATTGGTTGTGGATTGTGCGTAACTACCTGCCCGACTAAGGCAATGAAACTTGTTAAGAAAGATGATGAAACAATACCACCTAAAGATACAGCAGCTTTATATATGAAAATCCTGCAAAAGAAAGTAGGGAAACGTATCGAAATGATGAAAATGCTGAAGACGTTGCTGGGATAATAAGAATCATCAGATTGCATCCCGAACAACTTCGTGATACCTCCAATTGTTGACCTGACATATAACATTCCGAAGATCCCAATAAATTGGTAATCTTCGGAAGTTGTATTATTTTTATATTTTGGATAGAATTCCATCTATTAATTTCCTTTCAGGGCAATGCACTGTTTTTGTTTGACATCATATCCGATAAGTAGAAATTCAGCAAAGGAATATTTTGAAAAGCGTTACAAAAATACATTGTATCCAAAGTTTCAATTTTCCCGAGCTCGTGTCATCCTGAGCCCTTCGAAGGACGAGGCTAGCAATTAAGATTGAGTTTTCAATATGTGACTACCAAATGCTTCGATACATCCGGCAGTAGCCGGATACTCAGCATGACAATTAATAGGTAAGTGATAAAATGATTGGAACATTAATAAATGTAGGGACAATAATAGTCGGTAGTATTATTGGTGTGATACTGCATTCACGCTTTAAAAAGCGATTTACCGAAATTGCTTTTCAAGCAATCAGTATTTTTACGATCTTTCTGGGTGTTTCAATGGCTTTTAAATCCGATGCATATCTCATTATTGTACTTAGTTTAATCGCTGGTTCTCTGTTGGGTGAAGCGCTTAAGCTGGAAATATGGATGGATGGCTTGAGTGAGAAGTTGAAAGCTAAAATTAAATCTAAAGACGATAAATTCTCAGAAGGATTGGTTGCAGCTTTTCTTTTATTTTGCATGGGATCGATGACAATTTTGGGAGCAATTGAAGAAGGATTAGGAGGAAAACCGAATCTTCTCTTGACCAAAGCAATTATGGATGGATTCGCTTCTATTGCACTTTCTTCTGCTTTGGGAATCGGTGTGATGTTTTCTGTAATCCCGCTTTTTATCTATCAAGGCGGTCTCACTCTACTCACTTCGGTTCTGGGAGATTATTTCAGTGAAATTTATATAAATAATCTAACTGCAGTCGGTGGAATTCTGCTGATCGGATTGGGTATCAGAATTTTGGAACTTAAGAAGATAAGAGTTTTAAATATGCTGCCGGCACTTGCTATTATCCTTTTGCTTACTTGGATTAAAGTTATTATTTGAAGCAATCATGGTTAAGAAGATGATTTCGGATTTCCGATTGGAGATGTTAGATTTGAGAATTATTACAGCATTCATAAATCTTGGATCGTTGATCTCAAATCATAGATCATTGGGGATAAAAAGATGATTTCAGATTTACGATTGGAGATATTAGATTGGAGAATTATGGCAGTGTTCATAAATCTTAGATCGTTGATCTCAAATCATAGATCACTGGGGATAAAAAGATGAAATTAATAACCAGTTTGATTTAATCTATTCATAATATGAAAATTAAAATTATTCCGCTCAACCAGAACATTTTGCAAACCGCACTGAAAGAAATCGACAGCGAGAAAAGTCTGCTGCTCTTCCCCACTCGTAAAAGCAAAAGGGAAGCTCAAAAAATGTATCAATCAAGATGGGATTTCAGCGAACATCAATTTTGGACGATGGATGAATGGAAAGAATCTCTTTTCATTTCTGACAAACCAATCTTGAAAGAAGAAAAACGAACTCTTGCTTTGTATCAATCACTTTCTGCAGAAGCCAAAGATTTCTTTACGATACGTAGCTATCATCAATCCATTGATTTTGCTCATAACTTCTTCGGATTCTGGGAAGAAATGCAGGAAGAACTGGTTTCAGATATATCTATTACAGATGTATTATCTGCCAAACAGACTTCAGGAAACTGGCAGTTGAATACTTTCGATCATCTTTGCCAGATTAAAGATAACTACAGAAAATATCTAAATAAGATGGATTTCACTGACGCAATTTTCATAAGGAATGGAGCGAGTTATTGTGAATCAGATTACACTAAAATTATTGTGGTTAATCAATTCTATTTCACAAATTTCGAGAAAAAGCTGCTATCTAAAAATGAAGACAGGGTATTAATTTTATCCCAGATTCCAATTGAATGCTTTGATGAAGAGAATCTAACAATTTTATCCGATTTTAATGCAGATCACATAAAACCATTTATCACAAATAAAGTACAGGTTCACACTTCTTCCGATCAAACACAAATGATCGCTCAGATGGCTACAGAGTTAACTAAAACAGAAAATGCTACGATCATAGATTTTCAATTTGAAAAGCAGCCGTATTCTCACCTATTATCGAAAGAACATTTTTCCAAAGCAAATTCACTGAATTTCTCCAATACAAGATTATTTCATTTCTTTCAGGTAATAGCTGAAATGCTCAATTCCATAATCTGGGATGGAAAGCCTTTTTTAATTTCTATGCAGTCTGTTTTAACTCTGGTTTCAAATGATGATTTATTAGGATATTTTGTTAAATCAATTTCCGAAAGGGAATCGATTCGTTCTTACATTTTCCAGATGATCGATAATGATTTTAAATATCTTGATCTGGAGTTTGTTCAGCAGAGAAAATCGGAATTTTTACCGCTATTTGAACAAATATTCAAAGTATTACAGAATTTCAGGAAACTCTCTTCTATTACAGAATTGATAGAATTTATAGAAAAAAATATTGATCTGGAATATTTACTTTCCGATCTGAATATAACTACCAATATTGCTGAAGTATTTTACGAATCACTGGCTGATTTTGTTTCCATCGAAGAAATTGGATTGATCGAACACTGGGGAACTACTTTTCAGCAAAAAATTCCTGAGAATCTGTTAAAACTTTTCCTGGATTATCTCAAACCTAAAAAGCTTAAATTTGAGCTGACAGCTTCTAAAATACGTTTTGAAATCACAACTTTGCAGGATACAAGAAATTTGCAATTTGATAATTTGTTTATCCTCAATGCAGTAGAAGGAGTGCTTCCCGACAGAAAACATACTCAATTCTTGCTTTCAGAAAACCAAAGAAAAGAATTGGGATTAAAGACTTATGAAGACATCACACTGCGAGACAAATTCTATTTCTACCGATTGCTATGCAATTGCCAAAATACTGCCATCTTTACCCGCAGTAACCTGGAAGAAAATGTAGAGATCAGCTCATTTTTAGAAGAATTGAAACTAACAGAACTAATTGAAGAACACGAGCCGGAAGATTTTTCAAATCTTCAGAAACAACTTTTTAATAAACTACTTGAATCTAAGAAAATAGAAATTCCTAATACACAAAATCTCGCAAAAGATTTCTTTTCATTTCAATTTGAAAAAAATGAATTCCCAGAAAACAAATTAAGCCTGAGCTTTTATAAATGGGAAAAACTCAAGAACAATGCTTTTGAATATTATCTGGAATTTGTGAGTGGGATAAAAGAAAATGATTCCGAAATCGGCAATGATTTCAGCAGTAAACTTATTGGTACAATTTCTCATGAGATCATTACTCTGGTTTGGAAGCAGTTGATCGATGTTTATCAATCCAATAAATTCAAACACAACTTTATTAATAACACCAAACTTTATGTAGAACGATCCATCCAGCACTATCTAAAACATAATCAAAATTTCCGCTACATTTCACCTCACAATTTTTCCAATAATTATTTCCAGAAGATCTTCCTGCCAATCCTTACAGACGGAATAGAAAATTTCTTCTACCGTTTGCACAATGATCTGAACCTTTCCGATCAGACAATCGAAGTTTTCCCTGAAACTGAACAAAGTATGGAAAAGAAATTTACTGAAATAAATAATTTGGGAATCTATCTGAAAGGTCGTCCAGACTTAAGAATTCATTCTAATGACCAGAAGTATATTTTTGATTTCAAAACTGGAAACAGTGATTATACAAAACTCAAACGATTCAATCAGCAACTGCAATTTTATGAAAATATCTCTTATCTAATCGATATTCCAACAATCATAGATAAATTGAACTCATATCTTTTCTTTGTTGAACAGAAAGATCTGAAACATCTTTCCAAGCGAACCGAATTGAAGAGCGAAATTACAGAAGAAATTGATTTGTTAATGAAAGATGGTTTTGGTTTAGC
>QMNP01000138.1 GCA_003647825.1 Candidatus Cloacimonadota bacterium | reverse complement strand
TATCAAGTCTTCGTCTTCAATAATTTCATTGCTGTAAAATAACATATCGATATCGATAATTCTTGGACCCCATTTTTCATGACGGATCCGGCCCATATTTATTTCTGTTTTCAAACAATAATCCAGGAGTGCATGCGGTTTGAGAGTCGTTTTAATTTTCAATACACAATTCAGAAAATCCGGTTGATCTTCCAGCCCGAAAGCTTTTGTTTCTATTATCGAACTGCATTTTAATGTATGGATCTGCGGATTAGTAACCAGATAGGTAAGTGCTTTATTTATATTTTCTTTTCGATTTCCCAGATTCGAACCGAGTCCTAAATAACATACCATCACAATTACCTATTCCGTTCCATTTCCACTTCTACGGAACTTAATGAACCGTTAATGGGAACAGAAGGTTTACGAATTCGTACATTAGCATGAATAATAGTCGGGAATTCATTTAAAATGGAGTTAAGAAGAGTATTGGCACATACTTCCAGCAGATAAAATTCTTGAACTTCGAGAGTATGTTTGATGATGTCATATACTTTTGTGTAATCGATCGTATCTTCCAGGTTTTTAATTTCTGCATCATGCTGGGAATCAGATTCATAGGTGAAATCGACAATAAATCTCTGACCCAGTTTACGCTCTTCAGGATGAACTCCATGATAGCCGTAAAATACCATATCATTTAAGTGAATTTTCATTTTACCTCATTTTCGGATTAATTAATCCAGTAGTTCGATGATTTCGAATTTCAATTTTCTGCCGACTTTTTTATCTACTAAATAAATGGTAAATCCGCTGATGATCAATCCTGCAAAAGAGATAAGAATTGAAATACCATCTGTTAAATAAAATAGATATCTTGATAAGGAATAGAATAAGATCATCATAAGCACGGGAAACAGAAATATGAAGAGAGAAGAAGCTATCCGCAGTTTTGCTGAAATATCTATCTTCACTTTATCGCCGATTGTATATTCATTATCGGTTATGATTTTATGCGTTACTGTTTTATCATGTCCATGACAAAGTCCGTTCATGGCACAAGTGTCACAGGCTCCAGTCCTCATCATTTCTACAAGCACGTAATATTCACCAGTTTCCTTAACAACTGCAATATCTTCTAAATTTTCAACTTTATCCATTATTTTTCATCTTTTCTATTATTGAGGTGGATGAATTTCCAGGTCGAAATGAAAGGCTCTTTACAATTCCACCATTAGCTTTAACAATGTCATGGCCTACTATCTTATTTTCCGGCCAATCGCCACCTTTTACCAATATATCAGGCTTAATCTGTTTTATGAGATCGTATGGTGTATCTTCATCAAAGACAACAATATAATCAACTGATTTCAGGGCGCTTAAAACAATAGCTCGATCATTCTGGTTGTTCACCGGTCTTTCAGCACCTTTCAATCTTTTTACCGATGCATCACTATTCAATCCGATAATAAGAATATCTCCCAGAGCTTTAGCTTCTTGCAAGTATTGCACATGCCCGGCATGAATAATATCGAAACAGCCATTGGTAAATACGATCCTTCTATTCTGATTTTTCAATTTATTTACCAGATCGGTAATTTCATTCCAGTTTTTTATACTCATATTATTTTACCGGATAATCTCCGCTGAAACAGGCGTCACAGTAATTCTGCGGATCTTTTACAGATTTCATAAGATTTTTTAGGGGAATATACTTTAAACTGTCGGCTCCGGTATATTCACGAATTTCATCTTCACTCATACGATTGGCTATAAGTTCTTCACTTGTTGGTGTATCGATGCCATAAAAACAGGAAAAGCGTACAGCTGGAGAACCGATACGTATATGAACTTCACTTGCTCCTGCATTCTTTATAAGTTTCACCAGTTTACGAATTGTGGTACCGCGTACAATTGAATCATCTATTAATACAACTTTTTTTCCATCAAAGAAACCAGGCAGCGGATTAAATTTCTGATAGACACTTTCATCGCGAATTGTTTGTTCCGGCTGAATGAAAGTCCTTCCCACGTAATGGTTTCGGATCAATCCTAATTCGAAAGGAATATTTTTTTGTTTAGCATAACCAAGCGCTATAAAATTCGACGAATCCGGAACAGGTACAACCACATCAGGAAATATTGACCCTTCATCAGATTTAGCTAATTCCGCACCAATTCGCTCTCTCACATCAAATACTTTGTGACCGAAGTTAATGCTGTCCGGACGGGAGAAATAGATATGCTCAAAAATACAGTGTTTATCGGTATCTGTAGCTCGGAACTCATCTGGATCATTTTTAATATTTTCTACACCATCAGTGTTAATTACTATGATCTCGGCAGGTTCAACTTCTTTGTGCCAATCCATATAAAGTATGTCTAAAGCACAACTTTCCGAAGCAACTGCTATTGCACCATCTCTGGTTTTGCCGTAACTCATGGGACGCAATCCGTAAGGATCACGAAATAAGATCATCTCTGTTTTGGTGGCCAGAACGGTAGAAAAAGCACCTTTAACATAAAGCATTAATTTTTTTATAGCTTCTACAATTGTAAAATTTTCTTTTTCAACGTGATAAACAATATATTTCAGCAAAAGTTCACCATCATTTCCACTGGCAAAATAAACACCTTTAGATTCCAGGTATTCACGCGTTTCGGCATAATTAATAATGTCTCCATTACTGGAAAGAGCATAAGAAGGCCCCGAGAGTGTTTCAACTACATGTGGTTGTGAATTGTAAACTGATGAAGCTCCCCGAGTTGGATAACGAACATGGCCGATAGCAATTCTGCCTTTTAAATTTTCCAGTTTATCACTGGTAAAAACCTCTTTTACTAATCCCATTTTCTTGCGAAGACGGATGGTTTTTCCATCATTTACTGCCATTCCACAACTTTCCTGACCTCTGTGCTGTTCTGCAAATAAACCTAAAGTTGCCAGTTCAGCTGCTCTATGATGATTATAAATTCCGATGATTCCACACATTAAATAGAAAATCTCCTATTTCTTAAAACTAAGTTTATTTTCATTTCCTGCTAAAATTCTTTTGATATTGGATTTATGCCGGATAATTATAAAAGCTGCTATTACAAAAATAAAAATAAGAAGTTCAATGTTTTCAAACGAATGCGTTATATTCCAATACAATTCAACCAGAAATAAAACAAGAGCTGCCAGAATTGAACCTAACGAAACATATTTGCTTATCCAGACTGTTAGCACAAACACTATCAATGCAATCCCAACTGCTAATGGAGACAATGCAATAAATACTCCTGCCGAAGTTGCTACACCTTTGCCGCCTTTAAATTTCAGGAAGATCGTGAAGATATGACCTAAAATGGCAAATAATCCCAATGCAATTAAAACTATATTGGATGGTTCAGCTACGATTATTTTTCCCATGAATACAGCCAGAATACCTTTGCCTATGTCGATAATTAAAGTGATAATTCCGATTTTAGTTCCTAAAACGCGAAGAGCGTTTGTGGCACCAACATTGCCGCTGCCGAAATCGCGAATATCAATCTTCTTGATGAACTTCCCCATGAGATAACTTGTAGGGATACTTCCCAGAATATATGCTAAAACAAAAGCTGAAGCTAGATTAGAATAGGTCATTTTCTTCCCGACTGCGAAAAAGAGTTTTAATCGATGCGCCTTCAAATTTAAAAGTATCACGCAACTGATTCTGCAAATAGCGCTTGTAATGCGTCGTGATCAATTTGCTGTTATTACAGAAAAAGACGAAAGTTGGTGGGTGGCCTTTTACCTGTGTGCAGTAAAAGATCTTGGTATGTTTGCCACTGGAATGAGAAGGTGGGAATTTAGCGATAACCCTTTGCAGAAAACGATTCAGCTCAGAAGTTCCAATTCTTTTTTTGCTTTCTTCGCTAACCTGTAAGATCATATCGAAAACCTTCTGTACTCTCTGCCCTGTGAGAGCAGAAATAAATACAACCGGTGCAAACTCAACGAATTTCAGCTGCTGACGAATATCTTTTACAAATTCACCAACAGTAGAATTGTTTTTATCTACCAGATCCCATTTATTTATAACAATAATAATATCTTTATAATTGCGTGCAGCATAAGATACGATCTTCTGATCCTGGTTAGAAAGTTCTTCTGTTGCATCCATCACCAGCAAAACTACATCAGCACGATTAATACTTTCAATCGTACGCATGGTACTAAAATATTCTACACCGTATTTTATGTTTTTCTTACGGCGTAATCCTGCTGTATCTATAAATGTGATCTTCTTCCCGAAATGTTTAAAATGTGTATCAATAGAATCTCTTGTTGTGCCCGGAATATCTGTAACTATGTTTATATCCTGTCCTGAAAGTCTGTTAACAACAGATGATTTCCCAACGTTAGGTTTACCAACAATAGCTACTTTTATACTATCGTCTTCTTCATCCGTTGCAGGAACTGTGTCGATATGACTTACCAGTTCATCCAGGAAATTACCGGTATTCCTACCTTGAATAGCAGCGATTGGGAATGCTTCACCAAATCCGAGCTGCATAAAATCATAAACCTCGAGTTCATCTTTTTCGTTATCTACTTTATTGGCTACCAGCATCACTTTTTCGCGATGAGGTGATAGAATTCTGGCTATTTCCAGGTCAATATCTGTGGTTCCTGTTTTAGCATCGACAATAAATAATATAAAATCAGCTTCTAATATCGCTACTTCTGCCTGAAATTTTACCGCCATATCCATACGGTCGTTAGATTTTGGAATTATACCACCTGTATCTACAATTATGAAATTCTTTCCTGTCCATTCTGCATCTTCGTATTTGCGATCTCTGGTAACACCTTCTTCGAAATCAACTATCGCACTACGTTTACGGCAAATTCTATTGAATAGTGTAGATTTTCCTACGTTTGGCCTTCCGACAATTGCGACTATGCTTTTTCTAGATCTGCTGGAATTTACAATTCCGCTTTTTTGAGATTTATCAGCAAATGTTTCTACGCTTTTTTTCATTATTTATTTTTTTCCCTTTGAACTATCTTACTATCAGAGCCAAACTTGACTCAAAGCTCAATTTGTCAAATTAAATAGAAATAAAGAATTTAACTTTAATGAATACAAACGGTTAGGATGATTCATGGTAAAAATAATACTATTTCAAAACATATGTTTTTTTCCTTTTTCTTGACTCATTCAAACGTATGATTAATTATATGCTATATAAATGAGTTCTGCATAATAGAGTGTTTTTGTGAGAAAAGAAAAAAAGTGTGTCTTTGCGAGTTTGCTTCTCGCTGTTGCTTACGAAGCAATCTCTATAAATAGTA
>QMNP01000137.1 GCA_003647825.1 Candidatus Cloacimonadota bacterium | reverse complement strand
TCTGCTGGCAGATTCGGTTTGACCTCACGATCAATCCTCAACAGTAATCGTTGTTCCGAGAGCTTAGCACCCCGAAATTACTTTCAACGCACATCCCGGTAGGCTTCTGGTTGTGAAAAACCAAGTGGAATCAGCAAGTTTCAGCTCACCGTCCCACATTTACTTATGCAACTTCTTGTCGCACGTAGCTAATGTTTTACGTGCGCCACGATTCTTTCTATTTCTCTTCTTGCTGATTGTGGGCACGTTTGTTACAAGCAACTTTATTTCATTAACATCATTTTTCTTGTTGTCATTTCTTTATTATTCACTTTTAAAATCGCAATATATTCACCGCTGGCAACACTTTTCCTATTATCATTTTTACCATTCCAGATAAGTCTGAACATACCTGCTGAAGTAAAGCAATCCATCAGAGTTTTAACCTTCTGCCCTTTGATATTATAAATTATAAGATTTATTTTTCCAGATACAGGAAGGTTGAAAGATATTGTCGTGTCGGGATTGAACGGATTGGGATAGTTTGTTAGACTGATCTCATCTTCAATAATAACAACTGGATCTTCTACACTAACTATTGATGGTGCTCCGAATTCATAACATCCCATATCTATAATAGCTGTTCCATTTTCATCGCCGTCCCAAATACGATCATGATGGAGAATATCCCAAGGAGGTAGAAACAAACCTGTTGTATCCGTTGTGCCGGCATCTATACAAGGAGAGAATTCTGCAAGCTGATAAGGATTATCCCCAGATAGTAGAAAAAGAGAATCTTCGTCGATATTGCCTTCGTTCCAGTTGATGATGTTGGCGTTATTCATATTATAAATGCCAGCTTCACCATCTTGAATATTGCTTTGATCAACGTTCAGTTCATAAACATAACCATTTGAGGTATCATCCACCATCATAACTTCATATTGGGTGTTGTTACACATAATTGTATTGGTGATATTCACATCACCGTAATTATATAAAGCCGAACTGTAAAAACCGCCGCTGGCTGTGTTATTCACTATAGTACAATTATTAAATTCGGTCAAACCATCGTAATTGAAATTCTGACAAATGTAATTGCTGCCAATACTGTTATCTGCTATCAGGCAATTATTGAAACTGATTGATGGTTCATTCCCATTACAATTAGTAGTTCTTATTATTCTTCCTTCAGAGCTGGTAGAGTGATTACCGGAAAATTTACAATTTTCTATCAAAAAATCTCCACCTGCTGCCAATTGCATAGCAACTTCAGGACCAATAGATTGTTGAGTATTTTCATTATTTGCTATAATACAGTTTTTCATATATCCAGCATTATTATGGAGTCCTAAACCGGAGTTAGTGCCATTTGTAATATTATTGGAAACAATTAAATTTTCAAAGTGATTGTTAATAAAAGTACTAGATAAAATTCGTTCAAGGTTTGAATTGTTAGAAATATTAATATTTGATAATTTCACTAACTCGACATAACTAAAACCTATTAATCCAGCAGTATATCTTTCAGGATCATTTTGTATTGTGAAGTTTTTTATCTCGATTGTACTATTTAAATTTTTCCCAATTAAAGTAACTCTTGAAAAATCATTATATAGAAAAGTTGAATTCATATCTTCTCCAATAATCGAGACATATTCTTTGCATCCGATAGGATAAACCTGTTGATTTTCCTCCCATGAATATGTTCCTTCAGCAACATACACCGTACAGGGATTTTGTTCGTCAGCATAGATGCGTCTTACAGCCCAACTGATGTTTCTCAAAGGTTCTTGAGAATTTAGTCCGCTATTATTATCGTCTCCGTTGGATGCTACATACATGTCATGGGGAATTAATTCCATCCAATTATGTTGTATGTTGAACGTATATGTGGAACCATCAAGATATTCGGCAAAATAATTATCCGGATTGAAAACAGAAAATGTATCTACTATAACATTTATATGACCAGTTTCCTTGATATAAAGATCAGCTCCTTTGCCTGCATTGTTATTATAAATAGAACATAAATTTAAATTATCAAAAGTAATCGTATTGTTATAATAAATGCTAATTGCACCTCCGTAACCTGCTGAGTTATGAACTATCCTCAAACCAGAAAATGTAAGGTTGGATTGAACAGAGCAAATAGCTCCTCCAAGAGTTGCTACATTATCTGTAAACCAACAATTAACAATAAAAGTATTTTCTACAGTTTGAGATAGAATACCACCACCGGCTGATGTATTGTAGAATGTTCCATATCCATTACGAATTGTAAAACCCTGTATCGTAGCACCTATCGTAATGTTTTGAATATCTATACAACTTAGAAGTCGTTGACCATCGATAATGGTTGTACTGATGTATTGCGGATCACCTGTGATCAATTCCAAACTGGCAAAGACAATGTTCTTTTCATTCATGTTCAGATTTTCATAATACGTTCCCGGATGAACAAGAACAGTGTCGGAATTTGTAGAAGCATTGATACCTTCCTGAATTGTAGTGAAGTCGCCGGTACCGTCTTGTTTGATGTGCCAGGTAACAGATTGTAACCACGAATTTACACTAATTAACACGAAGAAAAGAATAAATTTTATTTTCATGAACTTACACCTCTTATTATCATCCTCAGCTTGACTGGGGATCTCAATTTCATGGATTCCCGATTCCTTGGAAATGACATTCATATTTATATAACGATCAATAACCTTACGAAGGTCGAGAATAAGTGAAAGTTCAACAACCTTCGTAAGGTATTATGCATTTACTTCAACATCAACATTTTCTTGTTTATTGACTTTCCACAGGCTGTTATTTGATAGTAATAAATCCCGCTGGAAACCTGTTTTCCAGAATCGTCTTTGCCATTCCAAACCACATCATAATATCCTTCCGGTTGTGTACCCGATACAAGCTGTTTTACGAGTTGTCCTTTTATATTATAGATCTCGAGTGTAACAACTCCTTCTTTAGGAATATTGTATGAAATCGTAGTAGTTGGATTAAAGGGATTAGGATAATTGGACAGAGTTACTTTTTCTAGTGCAGGGATTATGCTCGAATCTCCTCTCAATGAAACGAACCAGGCATTTGTATCCTCTGCAGTGTTAATTTGCTGGTTTACAATGTTAGGATTTTCAAAAGTTCCGCAATTATATTTAGAGATAGTCTCATTGGTACATCTAGAATTAAAGTATAGTTCCAGTACAACATCTCCTAATGGATTTATTGTGTATGCATTGATCTGAGCTAATGGATTCTCTACAACGGCAGCTCCAATACATATCCCATTTACAAATGCACCTATCTCTTGTGGTAAATTTGCTTCATTAAGTTCAACATAGATTGGCGTATATTCAGCTTGTTCTTCGAAACTAAAATATTCAGTTTCCGGAAATGCAGATCTTTGCACTGCAAATGTGTCATTGGCCCAGGAAAAATTACTGATAACAGTTCTACTTTTCACAATAACCATATCTCCATAAGAAATTGTTGGTTGTTGCTCAGCTGTCATTTTGTAAACCCATTCATTATTCCAAAATACTGCACTCCAACTTTGATGTTGTATAAAATTAATACTTTCTCCGTCCCAATACTCACTAAAGGCATCACTAACATGCTGAGTCTCTTCCAGCCAGTAGCCAACCCAGTTCTCCACATTGTTTCCAGCTAAGGATATTGTCGTATTATCTGGTTCTTTAAAACCACATACATCCAAAGTTGCAGAATTATTCATGTGGAATTTAAAGCCTTCGGTACGTAGAAATTGTCTCCAATCATTTTCCCATACTTCTACCTGATCATTATATTCAATTGTATAAGTTTCAGCTTCTACGTTATCGAGATCTGATGACAATACTGGATACATGATGTCATATAATAAAACTCCAGCAATATCAGCATCATCAAGTACAACATCGAGTGCCGGGAAAGAAAGCCATTTCCACCCGTTACTTACAGATGGAGAAGGCAATTCAACTGTATCTATACGATGCTCTATAGCACAAAAAGCACCCATGTCAGCTCTGGTACCATCCGGATCATTGTATAGTTGATTGGGATCACCCGTATCGATGCATGGGGATTTATCATCTGAATTCCAAGTAAGGGAATAGTTTCCATTAGCAGCATCAACAAAAATTGGATCATCATTGATATTGCCATCGCCAGTATAGCCTCCTTGAATATCTGAATATGTAATATCTGACGTAGGAATGTTTAAATTATTTGTATTATCCCAAATTATAGAGTTATTAATAGTAATTGCATGATATGTTGGAGAGTTATTGTGGAATGAAGAGAAGACAGTTTCATTCTCAGTAATAGTAGCATTGTCAATTATTAACCAACTTGGCATAGCTACATAATATATTTCTTTAAAAACAATTTCATTGAAACTGAATACACTTTTATTTACATTAACTGTAACAAAATCTAAATGCACAGCTTCATTTTCGCATCCACTTATTTCACAGTTATCTATATTGAACGTAATTGGTGATTCCATTGGATCCGTTCCGTAAAGAAATATACCATACTCCTCAATATCCGATATATATGAGTTTTTAATAGTGGAAGTATTAAATCCCACAACTTTTAATCCAATTGCACTTTGAGTTATTGTGCAATTATCAACTAATAAACTACCTGGAAAACCATTAAAATATCTAATCCCAATTTCTGTGTTACTTCTTATTACACAATTCAGAATTTTTGTAAGATCAGGAGTGCAAGGTTGGCTTGCATTGACTCCATAGATTCCGTTTATTATGGTAAATCCATTCAACTCAGATTGTCCGTTACTGTTGATGGTTACTACATAATCATTATCTCCAGCAATTATCGTGTTATCAATATAGTATGAATTATTAGTTTCAGGATATCTACTGGAAATTGTAAGATTCTTTATACCATAACTTATTGAGTTATATTCACCTGGATCAACAATTATATCATCACCATTTGTAGCAACATTGATAGCACTTTGAATATCGGTATATGTTTGTGTAGGGCCTACAAAGTAAGTTGTTGCAAATATAAATTGACTTATTACTAGAAAAGCTATTATATATACTTTCTTCATTTTTTCCTCCATAAGATTTTTGTTTTTCATTTCAACTTGTTAAATTAAATATTAACCGAAATGAAATTACTCAAACTTATTCTTACAAGAATAACCACTCATTCTGCCCTCCTTCACTACAAATTGAAGGAAGAGAGTCCACAAATATTTTGACATCACCATGATGATAATTAGTTTATGTTCTCGGGAAGAGTGTTGTGGATGAATAGAATTATGGGGTCAACCAGTCTATTTTGATACACTCTCTTCCTACTAT
>QMNP01000136.1 GCA_003647825.1 Candidatus Cloacimonadota bacterium | reverse complement strand
TAGAACTTATGAAAAAAATGGAATTTTGGATTATAGTGCAAAATGATGCTTCCAAAAGTGCAATAGATGAATTTGCTAAAAATCTAAAATTCAAATCTCAAGTATTTACTAATTTAGAAATTGAACAGAAAGTTAATAATCTAAGTTTAGAATAGATGTGCATAACAAGCGCATCGGCAGTCGGGTCGTCAGTTGTTTTTGCCTGAACCTAACGGTTCAGGGTTTAGGCTGTTTGTTTACGGCTGAATCATCCTGATTCCGCCGCATGCGCAGAACATTAGTCGCAACTTATTAAATTAAATCGAGTGGTGTCGTCACAATGTGATAGAAACTGGGATATGTAAATAAACAATGACTTTTAATTGGAGATAGAATGAACAAAAAGGAAAACACAAAACCAAATATAAACAAAGTTTTAAACTTCTTTTTTTCTAGAAGCACAAAACTATTGATTTCAATAATTATTGGAAGTTTTTCATTAGCATCCTTAAATTCATTTGAAATCATCAAAATTGAAAATCCTTCTTCCGAATTTATGCATAGATACGAACAAAACAAAAAAGACCGACCTGAAGAATACCAATGGAACCCACTACAGGTTAGCAATCATTGGCAATATACTTCTTATACTGGAGGAATCATTAATACTATTATTTCATCTGATACTACCTTTAATGATACTGTTTATTATAAAAGAATATTCCATAATGGAAATTTTGAATTCGAAAGAAATACAGAAGAAGCTACTTATTGTAGAGATATTTATAATTATGATGAAGATCCATTAACAACTGAATTAATGTGGGATAGTCTTGCTTCTGAAGCTCCTTATAATTATTTTTCATATCATAATCCTTGGGGTACATCAAGCTTATGGGAAACAATTGTCATGGAAAAATATTTAGCATATCTTCCATTATTTGAGGATTCAGTTATGATTGCAAACCTAGTTAGATATGGGGGGACAACCGGATGTGAGGAATATTGGGCTGAGGGTTATGGATTATTACTATTTATTGCAGGAGGGGGACATTCAGCTTTAACTGCAGCAAATATAGATGGTATCCAGTATGGTAATTTCGTAGATGTGGAAGAAATTACTATTCCTTTTAATTCAGGTTCTATCAACAGTCTTACCAATTATCCCAATCCTTTTAACCCTTTAACTACAATCAGCTTTGAGTTACAAAATAACGTCGAAAATGTTATTGTAGAAATCTTTAACATCAAAGGTCAAAAAATCAAAACACTATATGCTTTCCCAAACGGAAGTTTAGGAACGAGTAGTGTAGTTTGGGATGGAACTAATAATTTTCGCAGACCGGTAACGTCTGGAGTTTATCTATACAAGGTAAAAGCAGATGTATGTGAAAGCAAATTTAGTAAAATGATCTTATTGAAATGATTCGGTTTTGTTGAAGAAAACCGTATAACAAACGGAGAATACGGGAGCAATCACTACCCGCCCAACATGCCCGAAGGTTGAGTGTGCTACCCCCAATTCTCCTTTGGTCACCAAAAAATGACTAAAGGTTCGAGTCAAGGATTTGAGCAATTGCTCTCGAATTCTCCAACAAACTAAATGGAGAAAACAATGAAAAAGAATTTTGTTTTAATACTGCTAGTAATTTGTTTTTCAGCGATTTACTCTCAGCAGTTCATCGATGGTACAATAGCAACTGATTTTATTATGAGTCGTGAAGATGTTGGAGGATTAAAAATCACTTCGGAGGGCATTATTAATGCTCTTATAGTTTTTGTGCAATTAGAAGATGACACTCACAATCCCACAGATCCAGATTGGCCATTCTTACCTTTAGCACAACAAAATATCACCAACTATCCTGACTGGATGGGAGAGTTTATTGATGAGCAATCCAATCCAACAGGTGTGTTTGACGATATGAATTTATCCCAGTATTACTGGGAAATGTCGGAAGGAGAATTTGAAATAATCGGTAATATCTACCCTAACGTGATTCATGGATTCTCTGGAAGTAGTTATTTGCCGGTCGCAACTAATGGTGGATTAAAGCAGTTAAATGAAGACATAATGGCAGAAATAGATAATTATGTAGATTTTTCACTATATGATAACTGGACAATGACAGAAGATTATCAACACATAAATCAACCGGACGGAATCGTTGATATGCTGTTCATAATATATCGAAATGCAACCGACGAATTGTTTTCTGATGATTATTCACACTATACATCTCGAGCAGACCTTTTCCAGGGTGATGATACACAAATATATACTACCGGTGATCAAAATGCAACAGGAACAGTAACTATCCAAAACGATTCCGGTATTCATTCTCGTGAAGGCAGATCGGGAGCAGAATTCATGAAATATACTCATGCCCGTGAAATGGCTTGGTATCTTCTAGGAGGTTATACTGGAATTCTACCAAAATTGGCAGTTCTTGGTAATACTCAGTACCAATGGAATATACCACGTGGTATGTGCGGTTGGGAAAGAGAACGTTTAGGATGGATTACATATACTGAACTCGACCCAACCGGTTCAATTGATGTTACTTTGCAAGATTATATGACCACAGGACAGGTTATAAAAATTCCAACCTCTTACGAAGACCAATATTATCTTATCGAAAATAGACAGCATGAAAGTATACACGATCAAGCTGCTGATACTGGTCTTTATCTATATCTAGTAGGAGAGACTATGTTTAATGATGTAAGAGTTATCTGTGCTGATGGTAGTTGGTATTTCACTTTTAACGGCAGTACTATTACTAGAGTTGAACCTGCTAGAAATTTTCATAAAGACGAAATTAATTATCTTCATGCTTATCAGAGTAGTTATGCACATTGCAACATTCCATATTATCATGAAAATGCAGCATCAGGAGACGATGAAGACGCCTTCAGCTTGGATAATAATTCTGTTTTCGGTCCTTGGAGTAATCCTAAAGACATGATTTGGAACAATAATTATGATTTCTCATTTGAAATAACAAATGAACAGGTTGATGGAGATGTTGAGATCAATGTAAATTTTGCTGATCCAGAACAACATTCACCATTTCATCCAATGGGAGTGGATTTTGTAGTAGAAAATGGTGAAATTAATCTTAGTTGGTATAAAGAAGTATACGAACCGGATTTCTCTTATTATGAATTATATGTAAAATACGATAATGGACAATTTGGCCTATGTGGTTGGATTTATGAAGGTGAAGAGTATATTTATCCAAACCATTACAGCCTTATTAACAATCAGATTACAGGACGGCAAATCTCGTTTAAATTAAGAACTGTAGATAATAGCGGTAAAGTTTCTTCCTTTTCAAATGTAGCATCGCATTATGTTACAGAATTTCAATCTCCTGTTACACAGGTTTTTTCCAATGATGTATCAATTGAAGATGGAGTATCGATTTATTTCGTAGACTCTGATGTAACGTTGAATGAAGGCCGAACCATGAATTTAGGAGAAGGAAGTTATATCAATTTTGATTCCGAATCTAATTTTATTATGGAGGAAGGTTCTTGTATAAATGGCTCAAGTTATTCTTCACCAGAAGAAATTTCTGTCTATGGTACGATTCTAGTAGGCAGTAATACAACTTTCAATATCTGCAAATTATATAAGAATTCTGGAATTATGCAAATTAGTAATTCCATTTTTAACGACTCATATATCCAGGCAGAAAATGATGTAAGATTAGGCATCTCAGAATGTATGTTTAACGGAGCAAATCTTGATGCCGGTATAGATGTTGGTATATACACAGCAAATGGCTATTCCACAAAAATCTCAAAATCAAGTGTCTCCGGCTTTGATATAGGAATTAAATTCTTAAATACTCCAGGAAATCTCCGAAGTAATTATATTACAAACAATCAGATATGGGGTGTGCTTGTTATGGATCATAGTGTTGTTACAATTGAAAAAAATCCCTATAGTGAACCCTGGATTGACGATTCAGTTATTGCTAATAATGGTTTGCAGGAGATTGTTTTCACTTCAGATAGCGATGTGATAATGTCTAACAAACGAAACAAGATAGTAGATAATCAATATGAAGTTGGTACTGCGGATGAACTTCTATTTTGCTGTTTCAATGGTACACCAAGTTATCCAATTAATCTAACAAACAACTTTTGGGGGCATGTAGATCGAAATGGTTTCGCAATAGCTCCACCTTCAACAAGATTACAACCGACAAATTTCTATGAGATAGAACCAGTTTATGATCCTGGAACACCTACAGATATAGATCTTCCACCGGAGCAGGAAAAGTATGAAACAGCATCAGTTGAAAAGGATAATGGCAACTTGGCTGCTGCAGGTCAGTTGTATAAAGAAGTTATCGACGAATATCCTCAATCGCTCTATGCTGCGGCAAGTTCAAAGGAACTACTAGGCACAACGGATGACTATAGTGAATTGAAATCTTATTATGAAACTGAACCAAATTTACACATTAATGGTGATATTTCTTTTGATACAAATTATTTAGCAAACTATTGTGACGTGAAGATGGGTAATCTTGAAGAAGCAATCAATTTTTATGAGTCGATCATAACAAATCCACCATCAGAAACAGATGAAGTGTTTGCGATTGTTGATGCTGGTTATACCTACCTTTTAATGGAAGAAACTGGTCGTTCAAATTTTGTCGGTAGAATGCAAGAACTGAAACCAAAATCAACCAAGGACTTTGAAACAACATGCGAAGAGTTATTTGCACAATTATTCAATCAGCAAAATAATCCGATACCAGCAAATAATCAGTTTGACCTAATACAACATGATAGTTACCCAAATCCATTTAATCCTGCAACAACCATTAAGTTTTCAATCTCAGAAGACAGCAACATAGACTTATCTGTGTATAACGTAAAGGGTCAAAAGGTGAAAAGCCTCATTAAAAATGAACTTGAAGGTGGTTCACATCAAGTAACCTGGAAAGGTAAAGACAGCACTGGAAAATCTGTAACATCCGGGATTTATTTCTATAAAATTGAAGTTAATGGAGTAACTAAAGGTATGAAGAAAATCTTACTCTTGAAATAGAGTCATATTTCCAGCCTGAGATCATTCTTAGGCTGGTTTATTCTTAATAAGACTGATGCGACTAACAAACGTGCCCACAATCAGCAAGCAGAGAATCAAGAATAATCGTGGCGCACGTCAAACATTACACGGTATTGATTTAAAAGATTTGTCTTTTAAAAAATTCTTTAATTTTACGAAGTTTACGGTAGCTTGAGTTTTCAAGATTGCGGCTTTAAATTTTCAGGGTTTCTTAGTTCTTAAAACATAAATAAAACGAAATCGATTTGTGGTTTTTAAC
>QMNP01000135.1 GCA_003647825.1 Candidatus Cloacimonadota bacterium | reverse complement strand
CTGGCTTATTAAATTTCTTACTTTCCAGCCAGTTACAGCACTGGAAAGCATAGTTTTCCATAACTTGGGACTGTATAAAAGACGGAAATGATTGTGAGTAATATCAGGAACCGAATTGCGATAAATGTTTTCCATTTCAACCAGTTCAGAAAATTGATCTTTCATGTCGCTGAATTCTGCGTCATAATTTGCCATAAAGGCAGCAAGTTTCTTCAGGCTTCCACGATCAAATTGAACCAGGCTTCCCCGTAGAATGCCTTTACCTATTAATTTGAAATCTCCAGGACTCATCGGTAAAAAGGGAAGAAGTGCTAATCCTGCCCGAAAATCTACAGCAACAAGACCTCCATCAGGTGAAGTTTGTTCCCTTTTCAAGCAATTTGGCTGGCTTTTGCATGTACTCCATTCATATTGACGGGCAAATTCATAACCACCCATCTCATTTAGTAGTTTCACAAATTCCTTCATGAAGATCTTTTTACTTCTATATTCAATGGAACCTAATTTGTTTTCATCAACTTTCTTGTTGTGAATCCATTGCTGCAGCACATCCATATGACTATCAACTTCCAGCTGCCAGGTTCTACCCTCGACCCATTCGCTGATCTCACCACAACTACCCAGTGTTTCATCTACAAAAGTAGCATAAATATCTACGATCGAACTTTCATTTCCAAAGCGAATTTTAGCTGCTCTGCGAATGAATTTCTGCCACAAAGCTCCTGCTCGTGAAGCAGCAGGATTAACTTGCAGTTGAAACGGTCCCTGGAACCCAATCCAGTAAACCGCATCTCTAAATAATTTTGAAAAACCGGAAGGCGGAATGAGGATCTTTATAGCGTATGTTTTACCAATTTCTAATGAGATTAGATTTTCCTGATTCTCTAAAAGAGTAACTTTGTAAACCTGCCCGGCAAAACCACCCCCCACAAATTTATCTATTTGCAGTTTTACGATCCCACTTTTTCTATCATCTAATGATTGCATTTCGTACGACAGAACAGTTTTGGCATCATAGCGATTTACTCGCATTTTGCGAAGGATATTAGACTTATCAAAGATGCTTCTAAGTTTCTTACTAGTTTCTATATAATTTTCCGACACATTATCTCCATCACTTGAAAAACTGTTTATAGGATTTCAGGCAAGTTATTTTCAAAAAGTTCTGAAGCTGGTACGATTTCAAAATCAAGTTTTTCAATTCGTTTGATGAATTCCTTTAAATATTCATAACGTTCCTGTGTAGCGCAATGAGTAATAACCAGCATTTTATCTCGTGTCTTTCCAAGGCTCTTAAGTGTTTTCAATTTAGATTTCATTGTTTTCAAAGTAACATCCGGCGTATCCAGAAAGAGGTTGGATTTAAAAGTTGGGATCATCATTTTTTTTGCAGTATCATAAGCTATGGTAGAATTTGAAGTTCTACTATCCACAAAGAACAGGTTGTGTTTTTTTAGGACTTCCAGAACTATTCGCATTACACTTTCATCTGTTGTTACAAGCGATCCCATGTGGTTATTAGCACCAATACAATCTGGAAATTGCCTGATCATTTTTTTCATTCTTTTACGGATCTCTCTTTCAGTAAGATGCACATATATTGCATCAGGACCGGGATTATTTCGAGGATAACTGACAGGTTCCATGGGAATGTGGATCATTGTTTCGTGACCTGTTTTTTTTGCCATCTGCATAACCTGCTGTGAATACCTTTGATTCGGTAAAATAGCAAAAGTGATCCTGCGATCCAAAGCACAGAATTTTTCTAATAATTTATCATTATGAATGCCAAAATCATCAACAACTATAGCTATTTTTGTCTTCTTGTTCTTTTCTTCTTTGCTGTTCACGTAATGCAGTACGATCACATATTTCTGCTGATCATCTTCATCATGGATTTCCATAACTTGTTTGTTGCCATTCTGTTTTTCTCTACCGCTGCTCACAAAGCCATTTACCAGTTCTACCTGTCCCGAAATTATCATATTGGCGTAATTCAAATCCATCTCGGTTCGATCTATCCCGATTGAAATATGAATAGCTGTTTCTCCGATCACTGTAGAAAAATTCTTATCCGGTACACCTAAAAGTCGTTTGGCATAATTAATTGCATCTAAAACAGTTCTATTTTCAATCATGGTTTTTACATCAATTTTAGATTGGTCGGAATCCTTAAATAGTAATCCAAGTTTATCTATATTAAAATAAGCAACAAATAAGAGCAGAACTGCAATAATGAATATATATAATTTATTTTTATCTAAAGTTATTTTTTGTTTACTTTTTCTTTTTTTTTTTCGCTTCGCCATCTTCCACCTTTTAGCGAATTCAACAAAATTTCACAGTTCTAAAGTCAAGATATTTATTAATAGAGAACAAAAATTATAGAATTATTAAACAGTTCAATTTGTATTGACGCTATTGAGAAATTATTATGTGTGTATTTATGAAGAAAAAAGTTGATTTAACCAGCAGTCCAATCTTCAGTACCCTTATTCGGATGGCTTAATATTAAAAATGTTTTTTTGCGAATGCTCTCTGAGTGAGATTCTAAAATATTGCTCAAAATTCAAAGCTTTTGTTTTATCTTCAAAGACGATATAAACTGTTATCTTCCAAGGTCTGTATTTCGAGATATATGAGACGTCATCCTTATTATGTTTTAGAATTCGTTTCTTTAAATCTATTGTACTATTGTAAAACCGGTATAATGCTTTGTTGTATCTTTGAGACTTTGTAATTGATAAACATAAAACATTTTGGCCTGCTCGGGTGAAGTTTGGTGATTTAAGCAACATGTCCGGCGTTGTAACTAAAGTTATTTCTCAGGGTCAGTTTTCGTTTTCCATTTTTCTCCAAACGAAAACTGGTGGGCGCGGAGGGACTTGAACCCCCGACCACCTGCTTGTAAGGCAGGCGCTCTCCCAACTGAGCTACGCGCCCTGGAAAAATTTCTTATTCTGAGCTACTTTCTCATAAATATCAATGAAATGGTGGGCGCGGAGGGACTTGAACCCCCGACCACCTGCTTGTAAGGCAGGCGCTCTCCCAACTGAGCTACACGCCCATTTCAAAAGAATCACTTTTGTATTTTAATAATGATCAAAAAAACTGGTCGGGGCGAGAGGATTCGAACCTCCGACCCCTGGTTCCCAAAACCAGTGCGCTAACCGGACTGCGCTACGCCCCGACGAGGAAAGCAAGAAAAAATTCACGATCCACAGCGTCAAGAGTTTTTATAGGTTGTGCTAAAATTTTTACAAACTGTCTTCTTCATTCAGCAGTTTCTGTGAAAAAATCCGTATATTTTTTCAACAAATCTATAGAAAACTGCACTACAGGCGGATAAATATTTTGAACAATATTATTGGTATAACTTATGCATTAATAACAAAAAGGGGGAGGAGATTACAACGAATAACTTGACCTAAATCACAAAAGATAATCTTCTCATTATCGAATTGTTAACCAAATTGTTCTGGGGGAATTATGAGATTCATTATTTTGTTTTTACTAATTACTTTTTTAGGATTTTTATTTCCAATATCCATATGATGGAATTTTACCAATAATAGGATCTGATCCAGTTTCGGTTATTAACAGTTATTTCGATGTAAACATTTCAACCTTAACCGGTAATGCTGTATGTAATCAATCATCCAGCTCAGGTGATGGAACTTATTATGTATTTCAGGGAAAAAAATCCTTGCAGAAAAAAATGCTGTTGTTGAAATAACTCCTGAATAAAAAATGCTATATATTTTTATCTTTACTATAAAATTTTATGGAGTTGCCGAACAAACTTGAGAACCTTTATATCTTTGCAAATAAAACCAATGAAAAAGGGGAAATTTATGGCAAAGCGTCTTATCATTTTCGGCATGATATTATTCATGCTTATCAATCTAAATGCAAACAATTCAAAAAAACAGGAAAACATCGATCGATCTCGAAATGGGCAGCACATCATTATTGCACCGGAAGAATTTCTAACTAATGCAGATCAATACGCTGATTTTTATTGGAATGAATTCCAAATTGATCGGGAAGTAGTAGATCAGCAGGATATCTTTGATCAATATAGTTCCGGAATTGCTGATCCTGAAGCGATTCGGTTATATTTGATCGATTTTTTTGATGATCCTTCTATCTGGCTGGATAGCTCAGTACTTTTGTTTGGAAGTGGAACTTTGGATTGGAGTGTGCCGGATCAGAAAAACAAGATAGTAGTAACAGAGTGGTCGGATGATGAATTTGTTGAACTGGATGAAGATAATTACCCGGATATTCCAATTGGTAGATTTCCAGCTCAACATATCGGACAGATCGAGCATATTGTAAATAACAATATTCAATATATTACAAATCCAAATTTTGGCTGGTGGCAAAATAGAATGCTTATCGTGGCTGATGATGAGCACAAAAATGGGGGGCTTGAGGGTTGTTCTTACGAGCATGGCATGAACCATACAGCCAGAGCTCAGGATACTGCAGAATTACTCTCGGATGCGGTTTGGGTTGATCGAGTACTGGGAATTGAATATGAGATGAATGCTAGCGGTCACAAACCTGAGGCAACCCATGATATTATAGAAAAAGTTAATGAAGGAAAATTGATCTGGCATTATATTGGCCATGGATATGAAGATGTTTTAGGAGATGAAGAATATTTCAGGGCTTCTTCTCATCTTCAATTGTTACAAAATATTGACTTTCTTCCACTATTTACTGCAGCTTCCTGTTATGTAGGTAATTACATTACTCTGGAATTTGATTGTATGGCAGAGAAATTTGTGACATATGAATCCGGTGGAGCAATTGCCGCAATTGCCGCAAGAGCAGCTTGTAGTGGGACGTTTAACAATGAACTGTTTTATCATTTCTACCAAAATATTATAAATGAATACCAAAATCTGGGATCAGCACTTCTTGATGCAAAACTAAATAGTGAGGCTCCTTATATGAATAGTAGGCAATACAATATATTAGGAGACCCACTATTATTTGTTAATCCTCCTGAGCGTGATGAGAATTTATCCATATTAGGGAATCCTTCAATGCTTTTTCTGGGCGACAATGTTTCAGTTTCTGGTCAGTTGCCTTCAAATGATTATTTTGAATGTGAATTAAAAGCCTTTGAGTCGGAATATCTTTGTACTTACGAAAATGAACCATATTACGTAGAGTACACTAAATTTGGAGACCCATATTTAGAAGAAAATTTATTGATTTCTGATAACCAATACGAAACTGAATTTGTTCTTCCAAGTGAAATTCAAACAGGTGAAGAAGCCAGAATGATCAGCTATTGCTTTGGAGATGAAGGTGACTTTGTT
>QMNP01000134.1 GCA_003647825.1 Candidatus Cloacimonadota bacterium | reverse complement strand
CTTCAACTACCCAGGGAGTAGGCTTGATGTCGCCTTGAGCACTGGCAACGAGACCTTCATCTTCTTCTTCGTCATCTTCTACAATCCAGGGAGTAGGTTTGATGTCGCCTTGAGCACTGGCAATTATACTTTCATCTTCTTCTTCGTCATCTTCAACAACCCAGGGAGTGGGTTTAATGTCACCCTGAGCACTGCATATAGTTGAGTTTAATGCAACATCAGATAATTGATTATAAGGTTCAGGCATAATATCACCTTGAGCATTACATTCGATTCCATTAAAAGAATTAATACCGCTATTTCTTACTAAACTAAAAACACTAAAAATTGAAACAAGAGCAAAGGCAATAAATACAACAAGAATATTTTTTTTCATTTTATCCTCCTAATTAATTATTGATTTTTTCCCAGGTTGATGGTTTGATATCTCCCTGAGCTACGCACAACTTGTCATCAGTTTGTTTGGCAGGTGCCATTAAATTACCTTCATAAGGTTCCGGCATGAAATCACCTTGAGCATTACATTCCATGCTACATAAATACGACTGTAATGAATCTACATCATTACTTCTGATCATACTAACGATACTGAGAGTAGAAATAACTACTGCTACAGCCAACACCAACAACATTTTCCCTTTCATTTTTTCCTCCATTTTCTTTTAAAACAATTTTTTTTTATTTTCATTTTGTTAACCTCTTCGAGGCAGTAATTCACAAGAATCACCACTCATCTATACTCCACTTTGCTATACATTTTTTCAATATGATTCGAAAATCAATTTTTTTTTTATACTGGCAAGAAATTTTTAAATTGTATTAGTTTACAAACATAAAATAATTATCAAACTGCAATAAGTTTTGATATTAAGGAAATCGCACTTGTAACATGGCAGAAAACAAAATACTTGACTCATTATCTGCTGTTTTCTTCTTTGCATCGGTTGATGAAAATGTAAATGAAAGAGGCTGCTCGCTTCTACCTTACGGTTTCTAATAGAATACTTGTAGGGTTCGATAAATCAATAAATTGTCGCATTGAGACGATATAAGCGAGTAGAATTTTACTCGCTTTTTTTTATCTATATAACTGGTAGAATTTGATGCCAGTGAACAAAAACAAGGAGGCTTTTTGGGCTGGAGAAGTAGAAGTAAAGCAAAAATGAAACCTGTAGTTCCTAAGGAAAGGATCAACAGGGAGATCACTGCAACATCGGTACGTTTGATTGATGAAAATGGTAATCAAGTTGGTGTAGTATCATTAGGAGAAGCATTAAATAAAGCAGATCGAGCAAATTTGGATCTGGTTGAGATCTCTCCTAATGCACAACCACCTGTATGTAAGATTATGGCGTTTGGCCAATATCACTACCAAAAAGAACGAAAAATGCGAGAATCCAGAAAGAAGCAACATATCGTTCAAACTAAAGAAGTGAAATTTGGTCCAAATACAGAAGAGCACGATTATACTTTCAAGAAAAACAATGCTTTAAAATTTCTAGCACAGCATCACAAAGTAAAATTCACCGTAAGATTCAGAGGGCGTCAACTGGCACATAAAGAAATTGGCTTCAAATTACTGGAAAAACTTGTTGAAGATCTGAAGGATTACATAGATGTAGAACATCAGCCTCGAAGTGAAGGCCGCACAATCTTCACTATCGTATCACCCAAAAAAGATATAGATAAACTTCTCGAATCAAAATTAGAAGAGAACAAAGAATAAAATATATAGAGTAGGAGGGAAAATGCCTAAACTCAAAACACGTAGAGCGGTAGCAAAGCGATTTAAGGTTACCGGAAAAGGTAAATTAAAAAGATCGCATGCAAATGCCGGCCATATAATGACAAAGAAGTCTTCCAAACGTAAGAGAAACCTCAGAAGTTCTGATCTGGTTCACAGCAATGATGAAGCTAGAATGAAAAGAATGCTGGGAATCTAATTTTTAATTAAGGAGAATGTAAAATGCCACGTTCAGTAAATAATGTAGCAGCAAAAAATAGAAGAAAAAAAGTGCTTAAAGCAGCCAAAGGTTATGTTGGCGGTCGCAGTAAATTGTACAGAACAGCACGCCAGGCTGTAGAAAAAGGCTGGCAATACGCTTATAGAGATAGAAAAGCCAAAAAAAGAGAATTCAGAAAGCTCTGGATTATTCGGATTAATGCTGCTGCAAGAATGCACGAACTTACTTATAGCAGACTTATAAATGGATTAAAAAAAGCTGATGTTGAAATCGATAGAAAAGTATTGGCTCATTTAGCATTTCATGATATCGAAGCTTTTGGAAAACTTTGCGATTTAGCCAAAAAACAAATCAATTAATTCTAAATTTTATTAGGATTTCATTTTGAAAGAGGAATTACAAAAGGTTTTAGAAGCTGCCAAAGTTGATATTGCTCAAGCAGGTTCAATGCATGAGCTAATGCAATTGAAATCTCGATACACTGGTAAGAAAAGTGTATTAAATGGTTTCATGCAGAAGATTGGCTCCCTTCCTAAAGAAGAGAGACCAGCTTTTGGGCAAACGGTGAATGTTGTAAAATCTGAGATTGCTGAAATTCTGGCTTCTCGGGAAGCAGAGATAAAAGATTCAGAATATCAGAAAGCAGTTCAATCTGATGCGATCGATTTCACAATGCCTGGTCGAAAACGGGAAGTAGGTGCTTTGCATCCGCTAACCAGAGTTTGGCGCGAGATAGAAGATGTTTTCATCTCCATGGGATTCGATGTAGCTGAAGGACCGGATGTCGAAGATGAATTCCACAATTTCGATGCCTTGAACACGCCGAAAGATCATCCCGCAAGGGACCTTTCCGATACATTTTATCTGGATAAAGATGTCTTGCTGAGAACACAAACTTCTACAGTGCAGGTTCGTGTTATGGAAAACCATAAACCTCCCATCAAGATCATCTCTCCAGGAAGTTGTTATCGCAACGAAAACGATGCATCACATTCACCAATGTTTCATCAAGTGGAAGCTTTAGTTGTAGATGAGGGCGTTACTTTTGTCGATTTACGGGATATGTTGAATGTCTTTGTGAAAAAACTCTTTGACGATAAAATCGAGTCTCGAATCAGACCTCACTTCTTTCCATTTACAGAACCAAGTGCAGAAATTGATATTATTTGTGTAAAATGCTATGGTGAAGGCTGCAACCTTTGTAAAGGCAGCGGTTGGCTGGAAATGGGCGGAGCTGGTATGGTTGACCCTAATGTCTTTGATATGCTGGGAATTGATTCTGAAAAATATACAGGATATGCTTTTGGTTTGGGAATGGATCGTATTGCCATGCTCAAATACAAAATTCCCGATATCAGAACGATGTTCGAAAACGATATTAGATTTTTAAAACAGTTTAAATAAAATGCAGGTTCCACAACCTGCTCAGAAGTTCTTTTTGGTATTATTATGAAAATCAGTTATAACTGGCTAAAAGATTATTTAGATATAAACATTTCTCCGCAACAGTTAGAAGACAAGCTTACCTTTGCCGGAATTGAGGTAGAATCTGTAGAGAAACTGGGCGAAGAACTTAACCAGATTAAAGTAGCTAAAATTTTGGAATGCAAGGATCACCCGGGATCAGATCATCTTTCAATCTGCCAGGTAGATGACGGCAAGGAAACGGTTCAGGTTATCTGCGGAGCACCAAATTGCGCAACAGATCAAAAAATTGCTTTTGCACCGGTTGGAACACAAATTGGTGATTTCAAAATTAAGAAAGCTAAGCTGCGAGGTGAAGTTTCTTTTGGCATGATCTGCTCGGAACAGGAACTGGGAATATCAGAAAATCACGATGGAATTATGATTTTGCCGGATTCAGCACCCATTGGTGAAACATTAGCATCTTTTCTAAAAATGGAAGATACGATTTTTGATGTAGAGATCACTCCCAATCGTCCTGATCTACTTGGAATGATCGGTGTTGCAAAAGATCTTTCGGCCTTATTACATCTTCCCATTAAACTTCCAGAAGTTAAAATAATGGAAAGCGATGAACCGATCGAAGATAGTTTGAAACTGCAAAATCTTGCTCCAGATCTTTGTACACGATATACAGCCAGAATGATCAAGGGTGTTACAATTAAAGAATCACCGAATTGGCTCAAAGAAAGGCTTGTTTCAGTTGGATTAAGGCCAATTAACAACATAGTTGATGTAACCAATTTTGTAATGATGGAATATGGGCATCCGCTTCATGCGTTTGATTACCATCTTCTTGGAAATAAAGAAATTATAGTTCGAAAGGCAAAGAGTGGAGAAAAATTTCCTGCTCTTGACGAAGAAACTTATACATTAAATGATTCTGATCTGGTTATTGCCGATTCTAACAAACCAGTTGCTTTAGCTGGAATTATCGGTGGAGAAAATTCTCACATTACAGATACTACCAGAGATATTGTTCTGGAAGCTGCAAATTTCCTTTATTCATCGATTCGAAAATCTGCTGGAAGGTTAAATATTTCTACAGATTCCTCATATCGTTTTGAAAGAGATATTTCTGATGAAACAGCTGAAATAGTAAGTCAAAGAGCTGCTGCACTGATCTTGAAAGTTGCCGGTGGAAAACTTCTGAATGGAAAACTTGATTCTTTCCCAAATCCTAAAGGTGAGGTAATTGTTGGAGTTCGGCCTTCCAGAGTTAAAAAACTTTTAACAATAGATGTAACTAATCAGAAACTGATCAATTATCTGGAAGCTCTTGGTCTTAAATTGAATTCTGAAGAAGATGATTTATTGCAGTTTATCATTCCAGCTTATCGCAAAGATCTTAGCCGAGAAATTGATTTAATCGAAGAGATAATTCGCCTGCATGGCTATAACAATGTTGATACCCTCTTAAAAACACAAAGCGTTATGAACCGAGAAGTATTTTATGCTCGCAGAAAGATCGCTGATATTTTAACAGCGAATGGTTTTTCTGAGGTTCTCAACTGGAATTTTGGTGATCCTGAAGATTTGGATAAACTTAAGATTTCAGTAAATGATGAGAGAAGAAATTTTGCAGAACTGATCAATCCTCTGGGAAGCAGATTCTCGATAATGAGACCAATTTTGCTTCCGCAAATTCTTAAAAATGCTTTGCATAATCTAAATCATGGTCAGAAAAATCTTAAGTTATTCGAAATGGCAAAAACATTCACGAGAGCAGATCAGAAGCTGGCTTCAGAGAGATTGCATGTTAGTGGTATTTTAACTGGAGCACTCAATTCGGTTTATTGGAAAGAGAAGTCTGCAAATATTAATTTTTTTGATGTAAAAGGAATCATGGAAGAAATTCTGGAAGAACTTAGAATTTCTAAAGCGAAGTTTACTGAAAGCGATGAATCTTTCT
>QMNP01000133.1 GCA_003647825.1 Candidatus Cloacimonadota bacterium | reverse complement strand
GTTAAGGAGGATGTCTCTAAAGAAACACTATTTGATCATTAACATTCTGCGTGTAATAATTTCAGATCCATTCACAAGACAGGCAAAGTAAACTCCCGATGCCACCTGCCTATTATATTGGTCAGTACCGTTCCAAACAGCCCGTACAATATTGTCTTTTAAAATGAATTGATTTTGCAGAATTGTTTTAACTTTCTTACCTTTTACATCAAAAATCAGCAGATTGATTCGGCTGTCTTCCTTCAATCGAAATCTTATTTCCGTATTTGGATTAAACGGATTCGGGAAATTTTGCAAAAGACCATATTGAATTGGAGTTGCAGGATTATTATGACCTGGTTCAGAAGATGGAATAGTTAAATAAACCGGGCCATGTATTTTGGAAAATCCACTAAAGCTGACACTCTCGAGCCAATACCAGTAAGTCGTATTCTCTTCCACTGTATAAGTATCATTAAATGAATAATCGGTAGGAGTTGTAGTGGTTCCGGCTCCAGGAATTAAAAAAGGTTCATTAATTTGAATAGATGACGATAACTCATCACTTATACTGCGATATACATTCCAGCCCTGGTTATTTTGTTCACTCTGAGTGGTCCAATTTATAATTGGTAAGGACATATTAAAACTTACAGTGAATGTTGAAAGGATTACAGGTAATGGATTATCTATAACAGCACTTGCACTGGGAACAGATTCATCAATTTTGTAACTTATTTCTTCGTCTTCTGTCCTGTAAGGATAAATATCAAAATAATAAGTTCCATTGCTTTGTCCTGTCCATTCGTATGTTGTTCTTGTAGCAGGTTCTTTTGCCTGTACAACAGTAACGTTACCACTGTTTATTGTTATTTGTAAATGATCTTCATAATAGTTATTGTAAGCAGGTGCATCTGAATTAGTTGGTGGAAAAGACTTCCGAGCGACAATATAATATCCTTCAGCTTCAAGAACTCCATCATTATGAACCCATTCCAAATCAATATTGTACGAAGCATCAACTGTTGCTGTAAAATTAGTTACATGATTAGATGGTGGAGCTAAATCACAATATAATATTGGAAAAGTTAACAAAAAAAGCAATAAAAATATAAATCTCATAATTCCTCCTAAATTATATTATAATTGATTTATTTAATTAGTGAAATTTTCTTTGTAAAACTTGAATTTTCCGTTCTCATTCGTATAAGATACAAACCACTTCCAACATCTTTATTGCAATTGTCTTTACCATTCCATACAACACTATGTTCTCCAATTTGGTTCTGACAATCAACTAATTTATTCACTAATTGACCTTTCAGATTATAGATATTAATGCTTACATGATCATTAGTTGATAAAGAATATTTTATTGTTGTAGCCGGATTGAATGGATTTGGATAATTTCCGATAAGTTTGGCCTGAGGTATAAGTACTTCTTCAGCTACTAAACCGTTATAGGTAAAAGTAGCAGAAATCATTTCAGATTCACCAGCACAATATTGTGCTGTAATACCAGCAATGTAATCACAGCCGCTTTCCAGATTATTGAAAACATATACTAAATCTTCTGTAAAACCAACCTGCAAACTATCTAAATATACATTATATCCTATTACATTAGTTGAATCGGGTGCATCCCAGGATACACTTCCTTCCCATTCGTTTACGTAAATATTTTGTGGAGGATCCATTGGAAATCCAACCAGTTCAAAGAATTCGATAATTCCCCAAACTGCATCATATAAAGAATTACTTCCTTCAAGACCAGTTATTTCAAAAGAAGTGCCAACTGTTTTATACACTCCATTATCATAGATAATACCACAATTATAATCTGCATCAGGATTACGAAAAGCTGTAACAGCATCACCAAGAGGTTCCAGTTGATCAATATATGAATTTGTACCAGTGTAACTCCAATTCATTGCAGCAAATATATTTTCTCCAGTAATATTACTCAAATCATTGTTACCATCTGTTGTGCCTTCTATATTAAAGAGTGTATGTAATGAGGTTTGTGCATCAAATGCCCATGTGTCACCACCTTCCATATACAAATTTCCGCCATTATTTAGATATTCGATAGCTGGGGTTACTTCATTTTCATTAAGAATGTAGTTATCATCATAAATCCCAAGTAGAATAAAAACAGCATCTGCATTCGTCATCGGAAAAGTATTCCAGTCATTTGCCATCAAAACGTTACCGCCAGGGTAAATATTTTCAAGAGTTGAAAATAGAGTTTCAGTATTATCAGAATTACATAAATCTAAGATGAGAATGTAATTATCACTAACATCATATACTTCTATGTTCAAATCATATAGGATTGTTTCTCCAATAGATTCTCCCAATATTGATATTTCTGAAAAACCTTCGGAAAGAGCAGAAATATACAATGAATCGTTTATCACAAATGCACTTACTACAGATGGATCAGTATTATTATTTAAAGAAAGAGTTATTGGATCATTTTGTGGATCTATAAATAATTCACTGATATCAAAAACATTTTCATCACCTATTACCAATATCTGATCGTCAATCGGATTTAGAACCGACATTTTATCAAAAGAATTAATTGCTTGCGGTAAAATGAATAAAGCATCATCCAAGTTATTGTCTATATAATAAATAACATTATAATTGCCAATAATAACAAAAAGGGGTATGTAACCATTTGTAAAATCCTCTAAAATCTGATTCAATTCATTTGAAAATACAAGATTGTCATATCCGAATGAACTCCAATCAAAATTTCCGCAAAAATACAACTTTTCCGAATTTTGTTGTGTAATCCAATCATTTAATGTTTCTGCAGCTGCATTGCTGGATGGAGACCAATCTTCACCACCGAACCAAAATACTGTTTTACCAGATTCAACTAAATTATTTAGTGTGTGATATTCACCATTGCTGTCTGTCCAACTATAATCTGTCGTGATAACTTCACCTACTTCCCAGGCTGATAAAGCCATTGAGATAATTACAAAAAAGATAATTGCTAGTGTTTTCATGATTCCTCCTATGGAATTTTGAATGCAGTTAGTTAGATTTTCGTTCAAATGATGAACAGGATTTACTTCCAAGTTTGAATCTTTTAAAAACCTCTTTCTAATCTGCATCCCAAACCACCTTATTTTGATGGTATAACTTACATTTATCGTGCCAAAGCTTAAAATTGCGATTCTATTAGTGTCTTATGTGAAGCTATTATATTGGAAATTATAACCTTAGGTACATAGTTGGATTTACGTTTGGGATTTTAGAATTAGATAGTTTATATTAATATAGAAGGCAACTGTTCAGAAACTGAATGCAGATGTTGAAGGTTTGAACGATTTATTTAATTTGAATCACGAAGTTTTTTTAAGAGAGTATTGCGGGAAATATTAAGATAAGCTGCGACTTTAGTTTTGTTATTATCGAACATCTTCATAACTTTATTTATGATCTTACTTTCTATAGCCGAAAGGTCATACCGGTCATCAGGCAGATTGAAACTCAACATATTTCCTTCAGCACTGAAATCATCTGTATCTGGCGAGATAAGAAAATCAAGGTGCTTTACATAAACTTCTTCCCCATCATGTAATACAGTAATTCTTTCAATCGTATTCCGCAGTTCCCTAACATTTCCAGGCCAGGAGTAATTCTGGAGTAATTCCAAAGCAGATGTAGAAAGTTTTTTAAATTTCCGATTTCGTAATTCACTGAACTCAAGCAGAAACATATTAGATAGATCTTCTATTTCGCTTTGACGTTCCCTTAGAGGAGGAATGAAAACATTTCCTATATTGATCCTGTAATACAGATCCTTCCGAAATGATCCATCTTTGATCTTTGATATCAGATCCTGATTAGTAGCAAAAATAAAACGTACATTAAGTTTGATCTTCTCATTTGAACCAACTCTGTACATCTCCTTTTCCTGCAGAACACGAAGGAGTTTAGGTTGCATTTCAATCGGGAAATCTCCTATTTCATCTAAAAATAATGTGCCATTCTGTGCTAACTCCAGTTTCCCAATTCTACCTTTTTGCTGAGCGCCGGTAAACGCACCTTCATCGTAACCAAATAATTCGCTTTCAAATAGTGAAGGAGAAATTGATGAACAATTTAAGGAAATAAGTGGACCTTTTCCTTTTTGTTCAGAACCATAATGAATTATACGGCTGATGATCTCTTTACCTGTACCGGTTTCCCCTTGTATTAGAACTGGAATATTACGTTCGGAATGAAATTTATCGGCTAGTTTCACGATCTCTTTCATTGTGCTGGAAAATAAACCTACTTTGCCAATCCCTTCCATTTCGATTTGCTGAGTTTTGAAATTATTAAATCTATTTCGAATTTGTTCTTCGTTTAGCTTAGATCTTTTACCAAGATTGCGTTTAATCATTCTGTTGAGAGCATCAAGCTTCTTCTTCTCAGCTATTCTATTTATGATAAAAGAAAGTTCATCGCTGTTCAATGGTTTATGAAGATAATCGGCAGCTCCTGCTCTAAGTGCAGCAATACTATTATCAATATTGCGAAATCCTGTCATTATGATAACATCAGAATTCTTACCATTTTCTGTTTTCTTTATTTGACGTAGAAGTTCTATACCACTTATTCCTGGCATCATAATATCAGATAAGATAATATCATATTCTTTCTTAGCTATAAGATCAAGTGCACGCCATCCATCGGGAGCATCATCAACTTCAAAATCAGCGATCTGCTCAATAAAATCTCGCAAAGTATCTCTTATCAATTCATCATCGTCAACAATAAGAAAACGCATTTCTCTCTCCATAAACAACTAGGTTGTTAAGGAACATTTATTGGGAATTATGTAAATTCTTTTTTTTATAATTAAATCAGTCAGTAGATTTTTTCTTTAAAAACACCAAATACAATGGCCTGATAGCACTAATAACAGTGATGAGAATATAATGTCTAAATCTTAAGCTGGTGATCTTTGGAAACAGTTTGATCAGGATAATCATTAAGCACATGGCAGCGATCTGAGCCAGCTTGATATCCCAGATCGAAAAGAACTTAATTCGATCATTAAAATATTTAATCATTTTCCCTCCTTGAACATACAATACAGAATTTAGAATTCTTCAATTCATAATCAAGAAATTTCTTTATTCACACTACCTTGTCCTATGCTACAAATAAAAAATATTTGACCTAATTCATTCCCTTCCAAAACTGACAACTGAATAAATGAGTTCTGCATAATAGAGTGTTTTTGTGAGAAAAGAAAAAAAGTGTGTCTTTGCAAGTTTGCTTCTCGCTGTTGCTTACGAAGCAATCTCTATAAATAGTAATCAACTAGCAATATAGATTGCTTCAGCAGAAACTCTCTGATAGATGCTTCGCAAAGACAAAGTTTGTATTATGCAG
>QMNP01000132.1 GCA_003647825.1 Candidatus Cloacimonadota bacterium | reverse complement strand
ATGAATCTCTAACCGAAATTGCAAAAGTGAAATTTGTTTGTCAACTATAAAATAATTTAACAATATGAATTAATATCCTAAACAATATATACGAAATTTTATAATAAAGAATTGTAGAAATTATCAAATAGGAAAGCTACAAATGTATTATGTGAAGTTCGAAACTGTTTTTCAGTCTTTTCAAATCTTCACAACGCTATTTTGAAAAAAGGCGAGAAAAATAGCACTATAACTCATTCGATTCGATTGATCCGATAGAAGACTATATCTATTGTTTGCTGCGTATTTTGATCTGTTAACTTCTAACAATTTTAAATACTTTCCATACATGTCCGCAAGCCAGGCATTTACGAACATCAGCAAGTGTTTCCTGAGAATGATTTGAAGTAGATGTGCTTCCATCGCTATGTGTAGTTTTGGTCTTCCACTTCCAGCCACCCAGGGATATAGTACCTTTATCGGAAGTGGCAAACATTGTATGACAATTAGGACATCTGTGATATTGGATCTTTTTTAGTTCTCGCCCTATCCATAGAATATAGAATAATAGAAAAAAAACAGCTAGCATAAAACTTTTAAATATGGGAGCGGACATATAAATTGGGAAGAGCCACCTTAAAGAATTGAAAGCAGCAATAATCAAAAGTAAATTGATCAACCAGGTGGGTACAATTCGAATCGAACAGAAAAAGTTAACTAAACAACTGGTAAGTACAAACGGAAGAATTACTAAGATCACTGCCAGGACAGTAACTGTATTTTTGGTTGCCTTGCTCTTCTCTCCCCACTTATCTATTGCAGCAAAAATATAAAAAACTGTACCACGTTTGTTAATGGTTTTTTCGAAAAAATTCTGTTCATCGAGTTCTAACTGTGATGAAGCACCGAGTTTTGTAACTTGTTTTTTACTTACCCAACCAGTGGTTCCATCTGCCAGTCTTACCTCGTAATTACTGGCTACTTTGTACTTAAAACTAATGATCTCAGCAATCTCACCAAGTTCCAGATCCTTTACTACTTTGTTATCTTTTCCCCCCATTTTAGAAGTGAGTTGAGCACATCTGGATTTAACAATAACCTTCCCAGCAAAATTTGGGTCACTATCCAGAACAACGAATTCCTTCTGTATCCATCCTATAGTTAAATAATCCTGAACTTCCAACCAGTTTTTCTGTTGAGAAATGACATGAAATTCTGTGCCTATGCCGGCTGCATCTAGAATTGTACTTTTTTTGTCTGGTTTCTCATAAATATTTAACTGTTTAATATTAACCGCTTCGGACTTCTCTTCCTCAGCAGACATTGAGACAAAAATAACCAATAGCAATATCAAGCAATAGACTAGTTTCTTAGTATTCAAAACTCCCTCCCACAATAATATTATTTAAACTTTAAACTTTTTTAACAGTGTGACTGCGCGGATCATCTTAGATCTGGTGGAAATTGAACTACGATTTACCCTTTGAATTACTATTCAATTCAATTCAAACTTTCTTCTATACAAGATATTAATCTTAAAATACAAATTGCTATAATAAAATTTGTTTGTCAAATACTAAATAATTTGTTGGGTTAGATTAAAAGAAGATGGAACACTCCGATTTTAAAATATAGAATAATTTTAAAAATATGTGCTATATTTGGAAATAACTTAATAATATTAAGCACAAAATTAACATAATAAATAATTAAATTGACATAATCAATCTTCAAAATACTTTTGATCTCAGATTAGGAGGTAGAAATGAATAAAAGGTTAAAACAATGTCCTGTGTGCAATTCCAATCTGGAAATTGTAGAGTATCACTGTCCCAATTGTGATACCAGCATCAAAGGTAGATTTGGAGTTGGAGATTTTGCTGCGATGACGGCAGCTCAACAGGAATTCGTAAAGGTATTCATCTGTTGTCAGGGGAATATCAAAGAAGTAGAGAAGATGCTGAAGATCTCATATCCCACAGTTAAAAAAAATCTGGCTGAAGTTGTAGCTATTTTGTGTCCGCAGAGTAAGAAAGAAATTCCAATACACGATTCTGAAGATATTCTTAGTGATATTGCTGAAGGTAATCTTTCTGTGGAAGAGGCAATAGCCAGATTAAAAAAGAAGAGGTAAATTATGATAACCCACGAAAAGAAGTACACACTTGATGTAAAAGAGAATCTTTTGGTAGATCTGAAATCCGAAAATATGGGCGTGAAAATTATCGGATGGAATGAGCCAAAGGCTGAGTTGGAAATTAAGATTGAAGCAAATGCAGCCAGCGAGCAGGAACTTGATTTCGATCAGATTGTACAGGTTGAATTGAATGAAGAAAGTAATACTCTATATATCGAACTAACAGATCCGGAAGAAATTAAAAACTTTAAATCTATGGTGAAATTGTATATACCGCATGTCTCTTCTGTAAAAGCAGAATTGGAAAATGCCGGTTTATTTATGGAAAATCTTCAGGGAGATCAAGTAGCTGAAACCGAGAATGGTTCGATCCAGTTTGATCACGTGAACGGAACTTTAAAGCTTTCATCTGAAAATGGAGTGCTTAAGTTGAATAACTGTAACGGCGATGCTGAACTGGAAACTGAAAATGGAGCAATGAAACTGAATTACTGTGAAGGTAACATAAAAGCGCAAACAGAAAATGGTGTTTTTAAAAGTTCCAAATGCAAAGGTTCCCTGGAACATGAAAGTGAGAACGGAACAACACGTATAACTGGAGCAGAATTTTCTAAAGCTTTCATTACTTCGGAAAATGGCGGTATCTATTATGAATTTAATGAAATAGAGGCTGGGCAATTCAATTTTCAAAATCAAAATGGTAAATTGCAGCTTGGTATTCCAGATGCGCTTCCCTATAAAATTACTGCCTGTAATCAACTTGGTAGATTTCACATCGGGTTGGAAGGCAATTATGATCAAAGCAGCTCAGATGAAGGAAAAACCATAGAGATGATAAAAGGCAGTGGTAATGTGAAGATCGATTTGAAAAATGAAAATGGCAGCATTAATATAATGAAGCAGGGTGCTCGATCTAATAATATCAAGATTGATTTTTCCAGTGTATCAAAACTCCTGGATAAAGCTATGGAACATATTCCACATGAAGTTGATCAAGATAAAATTCGAGAAAAAATGGAAAAAGCAAAAATAAAGCTTCAGAATATAAAAATTCCAGATATCAAATTGCCGGATATGGACAAGATCAATCTGAAAGTAGAAAAAGCATTGGACGATGTAGGTAAAGAATTGAATGATCTCAAGGTAGAATTCTCGATAGACGATATCAAAGAAAAAGCTGAAGAGAAAATTTCTGACATTATGGGCAGTGTTAAGGATAAATTTGGTAATGATGAGCTGAAGCAGGAAGAAAAGAGTCGTGTGGATGAACGCAGCAGAATGAAGATTCTGGAATTATTGCAGGATGGCAAGATCACTGCAGATGAAGCGGAACGATTGATCCAGGCAATGGAAGGTAGAAATGGTTAAAAAACACCCAAATCTATCTGAACCGGAGAATTATAAACGCAAGGTTTTGGATATGGTTTCAGATGGAAAGATCACCGCTGATGAGGCTGCAAAACTTCTGAAGGTTTTGAATCCAGAACCTGAGAAATCCTTAAAACATGGTAAAGGTAAGAAACTTATCATTCAAATAATAAAAGAAGGAAATGCAAAACCTAAGGTTAATATTGCCATTCCCCTTAAACTTGCGCAATTTGGTTTGAATTTCATTCCTGAGAATGGCAAGTTTGATGCCCATATTGGAAATTCTGATGTTGATCTTTCCAGTGTGAATTGGAAAGAAATTTTGTCCCTGGCAGCCAGTGGAGAAGTAGGTGAACTCTTTTACATGGAAGTAGAAGAAGATGATGAAACACCTACTATCATCCGCATTTGTGTAGAATAGTATCAGGAAAATTACCTCCCAACTATAATTGTGCAATTTTACTATTCTACATTAAAAAAGCCTGTGAAGAGCAGCACAGGTAATTCCACAAAAGAAGCTCCCGGAAATGGGAGCTTTTTGTATTATGACTTCCGACAGCTGCTGGATAACAGCTACTCACAAAATTTGTATTCTTAGAAATTCTCTACCTTGATGTGATTTCAATTCTTTCTCAGGAATAATTGCAGATTTCTTGTTATCGAAATCTTCTGAATACACTAATTCCCAGGGTTGATAACATACCATGAATCTTTTATTTGCTAATTCGTTATGAGATTTCAAACGTTGTTCAATATTAGAAGTAAAACCATTAAAGAATTTGTCGTATTTCTTTGAGTAAAGCGAATATACAGTGAACATATTAAATTACCAATTTACCTGTATTGTAAAAAAGCCCCGATCCTATGATCGAGGCTTTGAATATGGCTCCTGAAGAGGGATTTGAACCCCCGACCTAGTGGTTAACAGCCACCCGCTCTACCGCTGAGCTATTCAGGATCATCACTTATTTCGAAAGACTTTTTTAAATTCACGGCCTTTTGTGTCAATACTAAATTATCAATTATGAAAAATCTTGCATTCAAATCTTTCAGGTTGACAGATAAATTGAAATGAAATCCACTATGTTTGTATGATAAAAATAAAATCGGGTATTGTATGTTTATTAGTGGTTACGCTGTTCATGATGGCTTGTTCGGCAAATCGACAGGTAATGGAATTGATTTCTACCGAAAATGAACAAGTTGAAATCGATCAGGAAACTATTAATATTGATGCAATCGACGAGTTCTTTGCACAAGATATTAATATTGATGATAATGCAAAAATTCAGTCTAACATTAAAATAATTGCAACTGGAGATCTGATGCTGGGAACAAGATTTCCAGATGAATCATATTTACCTGAAATTTCAGGTTACAATTTGTTCGGTGAAGATGTGCAGAAAATACTTGAATCTGGTGATATTGCTTTTGGGAATCTGGAAGGGGCTATCAGCAGTAATGAGGGAAAACCCAAGAATAAAAAATATGTTTTTGCCATGCCGGACGAAACTGCAATTTGGATGTATGATGCAGGATATAACCTTCTTAGTGTTGCGAATAATCATTCTGGTGATATGGGAATTGAGGGTTGCGAAAATACAATAAATAAACTAAATTCAGCAGGAATCAATTTTGCCGGATATAAAGAAAATCCAACTACTGAATTTGAGAGAAACGGCATTAAATTTGGTTTTTTAGCAGTATCTCCAAACTATGGAGTTGCCTATCTGCACGATACTGAATGGATAAAAGAACAAGTAGAGGAGTTAGCATCTAGAAATGATATTGTAATAGTTTCCATGCATATTGGTGCGGAAGGTGCAGAACATCAGCATATCACCAGGAAAACAGAGAAATACTTAGGTGAAAATAGGGGAGATCCATATCATTTTGCCCGAGATGTGATCGATGCCGGGGCAGAT
>QMNP01000131.1 GCA_003647825.1 Candidatus Cloacimonadota bacterium | reverse complement strand
TTGAATAAGATGTTTGAATGAAATTAGATTGCGTTTAAAATCTATTAACGCAATCATGTAAGAAATAATCATAATGGGATGGAAAAATGAAATTTGTTTGGAGCATGATGCTTTTAGCCTTGTTTCCGATATATCTGCTGGGAATCGATTTTGTTCCCAATCAGGTAATCTTCAAAACAAATGTACCTACAGAAATTACACGTGGAAAAACCGGTCTGGACAGCTTTGACAGCTTCCTGACAGAAAATAATATTAATACAATTAAACCTGTTCTGAATAAATCTCAGAACAGGTTTTTTGTTGCTACTTTTCAGCAGGATATAGACTGGAATGTAATAGAAAATCTACATTTCAACGGCATCGAATATATGCAGCCAAATTACATTAATGAAATGCATCTTATACCCAACGATGAACTATTTCCCGATCAACAATCAAATTTAGAAAACTGTTATATTCCTGATGCCTGGAATTTATCTACCGGAAATGAACAGATCCTGGTTGCAATTATTGACTCCGGATTGCATTTTGACCATCCAGACCTGCAGGATAACATTTATATAAATGAAAATGAAATTCCTGATGACGGCATAGATAATGACAACAATGGCTACATTGACGACTGGCGGGGTTGGGATTTTGTCGATGCTCCCGAACTCAGTACAATTGGACTGGGAGATTTCATTGGTCAGGATAATGATCCAACTGATGAATTAAATCATGGCACGCATATCGCCGGTATTATCGGAGCAGATACAAATAATGACACCGGTATAAGCGGCATTTGCTGGAATACAAAGATGTTGATCATCCGCAGTGGCTTTTCTACTAATATTGCCGGATCCGGTTATCTGCAGGATGACGATGCTGCGGCCGGAATTATTTATGCTGCCGATATGGGAGCTAATGTAATAAACATAAGCTGGGGGGATGTAAACTATTCTCAGATCATTGCAGACGCTTGTAACTATGCTTTTCAAATGGGTTCGATTATTATTGCATCAGCAGGAAATGAAGGTGCTACACCAGAACATGTAATTACGTATCCGGCAAAACTTTCCACAACTATTGCGGTGGGAGCTGTTACAAATACCAGTGAATTAGCTTCTTTTTCCAGCTGGGGAGAGCAGATTGATCTTGTAGCACCGGGCAATATTATTCTCAGCACATATTCTCCTGATGAGTTATATAAAACTATGTCCGGCACATCAATGGCAGCTCCATTTGTAGTTGGGGCAGTTGCTTTAATTTTGTCCAATGAACCTGAAATGGACTTTGGACAAATAAGAGGCAGGCTTATCTCTTCCACAACAGATCTGGGTACAATTGGTTTCGATTTTGTTTTTGGACATGGTTTGTTAAATGTTTATAATCTGCTGGTAGATCAAACCTATCCACAAATTGTAATAGACACTCCCTACGATTATCAGGGAATGAACAGCAGTTTTGATATAATTGGAACGGTTACATCTGACAATTTCTGGAGATATTCGGTTGAGTATGCAGCAGAAGATTCACCTGGTTATAACTGGTTCGACGTTGATCCTGATATTCATTTTTATACAGATCCGGTAATAAACGACGTAATAGCCCAATTTGATTTTAATGAGAATTTTGATGAAGGATATTATAAGATAAAAATAGAATTAAGTAATCCGAATCAGCAAGAAAATTATAGTTATTATCGAACCGTTTATATTGATCAAACTCCTGCTGATTTTTACCCGGAATATGCCGTATCTATGAAGCGTTATGCGGGTGATTTAAATGAATATTATCTGCAGGCTGTTTTTAATGATGAAGTAAATATTCAATCGTATGATCCTGAAAATCCTCTTTACTATCCTTCCGTAGTCGCCGATTCTATTCAGATTATTAAAGTGAACACTGAAAATTGTGAAACCGGTACAAACATTATAGATATTACGGCTACAAACCTGTCCAATCTGGAAACGGTCGTAGAAAATGCTTATGAACTGGAAATTGAACAATCGTCAATTTCAGAACATGGATTAACATCAGAAATATTTGGAGATGAAGTTGTTTCTGTACGAAAAACATATGATTTCGATGGAAATGGAATTAATGAATTTCTAAACTTGAATACAACTGAAAATGAATGGGTATTAAAAATTATGGAACCCACACCATCTGGAGTAGTAACAAAACACATAATTCCTACAACCTCCTTCTGGCCGCACGATATTGGCAACACTAACGATAGCGGAATGGAAATAATTGGCATTTCCGGCGATAACGTAAACCTGTTTGATACCGTAAACAGTAATTATCCTGATCAATTTTTCATTTTGGCCGGTGATACTTATGGAGCCAGTTTTATTGATTATGATGGCGATGGTTTAGACGAGGTGGCGTTAGTAAAAAATGATTCAATAAATGGTTCTAATAATCGTGTTCTGGCTCTCTGGAACAGATCCGGAGATTTATTCTCTGAAGAATATGTTATTCTAAATAATTCTCCTACTTCAGAATGGAACGTATTTACGAACAAAGTTATCTGCGGCTTGTTGGATAATGACACATTCCCCGATATTGTCGCTTCTGATAAAGATGGAGATATTATGGTCTTCGAACAGCTGGGAAATTCATTTATCCAGACCTGGGCAACCAGGTTACCTGTTCCCAATGCTTTCTATCTGGCAGAGGGCGACTTTACAGGAGATGGCTCTACCGAGTTCTGCGTTGGTGGTTACTCCATAAATTATAGTGATCCGAATAAAACATTTTCCTATTTTGCTTTTTTTAAAAATACAGGCGAAGATAACCAATATGGTCAAATCGGTTATGTTAGTTTCACCCAGGTCGATTCAAAAAATTCTATTTCCAGTATAGATATTGATGGAAATGGAGATATGGAACTTTACATTTCTACTCCTCCAAATGCTTACATTGTTGATTTCCAAAATGGAGAATTTGTACCCATTTGGAAAGGAAGTTCATCCAATACGTCTCAACATATTATTGCAGTATCTTCCAAAACAGCTACAGACGACGCCTACATAATTACAAATGTACAAGATGGAAATGAGAGGAAAGGAGCTATTTTTAGAAATGATGTTGCCTTTAATGGACCTCCAACTCCAGAATATTTCACGGCAAAACCTTTAAATGAAAACTCAGCAAAATTAGACTGGCATGCCGAAGAAAGGCCGCATTTCAATGTTTATAGAAAAAAGAATGAAGTTATTCAACTGATTGCAGAAAATATAAATGAATCGGAATATCTTGATGAAACTCTATCTCTTGGTGATACGGTTTATTATAGAGTTACTGCTGTTGATACAATTTTTACACCTGAAGAAAGTCTGCCTACCTCCTGGCGTCAGGTAATTCCAAATGTTGTTCCACAGGTTACGAATATTAAGATGATCTCAACCTATCAGGTTCAGATTGATTTTGACCATAAATTACACAATAGTGCTGCAAATCGTGCCTATTTTAGACTGGAACCGGAAATTGGTCTTCCTTCAAACGTAAATTTGATCCATGAAAATAAGACGACTATTCTTAACTTTCCGCAGCAGTTAGAGCCTGTTGATGTATATTCCATAACTTTTTCTGATGATCTTGTTGGTGAAACGGGAGTGCCAGTTGGTAGCGGATCATACGAATTTTATTATGAAGCAGACACGATTTCTCCGCGAATTTTACGAGCTTATTGTGAAGACAACAATATTGTTAATGTCGTTTTTTCAGAATCGCTTGTTTTAGAGTCAGCTGAAGACATTCTAAATTATTCACTGGGATTACCTGCTGCCGATAAACAAAATGAAATTGCTGAGATAAACTATTTTGATGCTGATTCCAGTTATGTTCGTATTACATTTAAGACAGATCTGGTCTATACAAATCAGAGTTATTTCCTGCAGATATTGAATGTAGAAGATCTGGCTGGAAACGTCATCACCGGCAGCGGGAATAAATGTCATTTCAGCTTGACAGGTAATTCGGGTCCCAGAAATTTAAATCAGTTAAAAGTTTATCCGAATCCGCTTAATATGAGCGAAAGCGAATTTGGAGTAATTAATTTTATAAATCTGCCACTCAATAAAAGAGGTAAGTTGAGTATTTTTGATTTGAGTGGAGAATTGATCTTTGAAAAAGAATTCGGCCCCTTTGTGAGCTCGATCGAACAAGTGAATTGGGATTGCAGGAATCTTGCTGGAAAGCGAATTTCATCTGGAATGTACTATTACTTAATCTCGATGGGCAAGGATCTGAAACAAGGCAAAATAGTTATCATTAATTAGTGATAGAAGGAAATATGATAACCAGTAATGAAATGGGGTATAGAAAGGAGACTGAGAAATGATATCATTAGACTGGAAAGAAAGACTAAAAAAAGACACTGTAGATTTCTTTGAAAGAAAACTGCCTGCTGGAGATTATGATATCGATATTATTTATAATGCTTATCCACAGCGGATAGATAATAATATCCCGCATGCAGTAATAACACTTGTTGGCAAAACAATTGCCTCAAAATTAAGTAAAAATCCTGATAAATATATGCAGTTTTATGATTATTTATTAAATGAAAAAGGTGAAAATGGCAGAATGATATTTGCTTATATCATGGCCAGAGTTGTTAAGAAAAAACCAGATGTTTTCATTCCTTATTTAGAAGGATTTCTAACCAAAACCACAGATCAAAAATCGTGCAATCTTATTATTGATAAGACCATATTTCCGATCTTGAAAAAGGATCCTCTGGAGCATCTGGACATCATCTCAAACTGGGTAAAAACAGATAATCCTGTTTTAATAAGCAGCTTGCAGAAAATGCTGGCTAAGCTTATTGCTTTCGATCCTTCTCTCATCAAACCTATCTTCAGCAAACTGGAAACTTCCTGGTTATACGCCACTCATAATATGATCAAACTGAATGCAAATTTCTTGAAGACAATTTATAAGATTGATCCAGAATTCTACCAATCTGTGTTTGAAAATTACAAACATACTCGTAATCCAGTTTTTGCAGATATGCTATGTAACGCCATCTGCTGCTATAATGATGTGATCCAGGAAATCTGTGATCACTGGGCCATGAGCGGAAATATTAAATTGAAAAAAATTGGTATTCACGGTCAGAAAATACTTAAAAAGAAAAAGAAATAAAGGTACAAAATGGCGAATTACATTACAAAAGAAGGTATGCAGCGTTTGCGGATGCGAATGAATGAACTTATCGCTGAGAGACCTGCAATTATTAAACAGGTTGTAACTGCGCGTGAAATGGGAGACCTCAGCGAAAATGCCGAATATCACGCTGCTCGTGAAAGACAGCGTCATCTGGAAAACGAATACAATCGCATAAAAAACAGGCTTGATAAACTGCAGGTGATCGATGCTGCAAATATTCCCAAAGATGCTGTACGGTTTGGTGCAAAAGT
>QMNP01000130.1 GCA_003647825.1 Candidatus Cloacimonadota bacterium | reverse complement strand
CAAACTAAGTTCTGGTCGTTGCAAAAATAAATGTATAGGAAACACATGAGTAATTTAGAAAAATTTGCAGAACTGGGTTTATCGGAAAAATCTCTGCTGGCAATCAGCAAAAAAGGATTTGAAGAGCCCTCCCCCATTCAAAAGTTAACGATTCCGCTGCTTTTGAAAAATGAGAAAGATATTGTAGGACAGGCACAAACTGGAACAGGTAAAACAGCAGCTTTTGGCCTGCCAATAATGGATAAAATAACCGAAGGAATTGGAAAAGTTCAAGCTTTAGTTCTAGCTCCTACTCGAGAACTTGCAGTACAGGTCGCCGAAGAAATAAATTCTTTTCGCGGTGGTCGTCGTATTGCTGTTTTGCCAATTTATGGCGGGCAATCTTACGATCAGCAATTACGCGGCTTAAGAAAAGGTGTGGAAATTGTAGTTGGAACTCCCGGACGTGTAATCGATCACCTAAATCGTGGAACACTGAAACTGGATGATCTTAAATTTATGATCCTGGACGAAGCAGATGAGATGCTTAATATGGGATTTATTGATGATATTGAACTTGTTCTTTCCAAAACACCAGAAGATAAAAGAGTTATGTTGTTTTCTGCTACAATGCCCAAACGCATTATACAATTAGCAGAGAAATACATGGGTGAATATGAAGTTATAAAGATCCAAACAAAACAATTAACTGTAGATTTAACTGATCAGATTTATTTTGAAGTACGAGCTTCTGATAAATTCGAAGCACTTTGCCGCATTATCGATGTGGAGAAAGAATTTTATGCCCTTGTTTTTTGCCGAACTAAACTGAAAGTTGACCATGTTGCTGGAGCTCTAATTGATCGCGGCTATGATGCTGCTGCCTTGCATGGAGATATTTCCCAGGCTCAGAGAGAACGTATCCTGGAAAGCTTCAAAAATAAACGAGTAAACATTTTAGTAGCTACAGATGTAGCTGCCCGTGGTATTGATATTAATAATCTTACACACGTTTTGAATTATTCTATTCCACAAGATCCGGAAAGTTATGTTCACCGTATAGGAAGAACAGGAAGAGCAGGCAAACAGGGAACTGCCATTACTTTTATCACGCCTTCTGAATACCGAAAGTTAATGATGATTCAGCATGTATCAAAATCTGATATCCGCAAAGAATCACTTCCAAAAGTAAAAGATTTAATTAAACTGAAACGTGAAAGAATAATAGAAGAGATCGATAAGATCGTTGCAGCTGGCGGTCTGGAAGAAAACATGCATATTGCTAATGAACTGCTGGCGAAATACCCTGGTGACCAGGTAATATCTGCTCTGTTGATGCACGCTTACAAAGATGAATTCTCAGCTGAAAAATATATCGAGATCTTTGAACCGGTAAGAAAGCAGAAAGTAGAATATAAAAGGCATTCCGAGAATACTCCAGACATGGAAGGCATTACCAGACTGTTTATTGCCTTGGGTCGTAAAGATGATATGAATCCCAAGAAACTGGTTAATCTTATCCAGAATGAAGCAATGGTAGAAGCACGACTAATAAGAGATGTACAGATATATGATAACTTCTCTTTTGCCAATGTTCCTTTCGCTGAAGCAGAACAGATCATCAAAACCTTTCGCCGTCGTGGAAAAGATAAGAAGCCATTGATCGTAGAGGCAAAAGGAAAGGATGAATCAACACCTAAAAAGAATTTCCGTTCAGGTAAATCACGACATAATAGAGGACACAAGAATTATTCTAAACCTGCAAACACAGGTGCACCTCGTCGTAAAAAAAGATTTTAAGAAAAAAAATAACCTGTCGGATTCTAATATCTGACAGGTTAAATAAATTTACTGCTTTTATTCATCCATAGAAAAATCGAAATAATAATCTTTATAGAAACTATCTACATTGAAATTTAAAGTATCTCCTTCAGGGAATTCCTGCAAAATAATATCATAAACACCAAAATCTAATGAATCACTTTCAAAATAGCCATATAGATCTGTAGTAATATCAGCTACAATCAAAGTATCATTAAGAACGGTAAAAGCTTCATTTCTCATTGAATAGTGATCATTGGTAAATACTGCTCCACAAACCTTACCGGATGGAACGGGTGATAATGCACCTTCAATATGAATCTCCAAAGTATCAAGATAACTGCGCTGATAATGCCTGGTAAAATAATCAGCACGAGAGGCAAGAATTATATAATCTCTGGCAATTTCTTCCTCTTCTTCTCCTGGAAGTTCAGAATATTGAATATTTACAAATTTACTGAAAGTTACTTCAGAATCATCCGCAAGATACAATACAACTAAATGTCCATTATCTGTTTCGTCCAATACTTCATCATAAATAAGAACATTATTTTCATATACATGCAGCCAGGCCCAAAGCATCTTATCCAGATCAACCGTGCGGTTGTCGCAACTTAACAGGAAAAGCATTATCACAATAATTAATATAAAACGTCTCATCACATCCTCCTTTAACTGCTGCAACTCCATACTATTCTTACAGTTCTTAATTACAAAATTCACTTTCGGTCGTCAAGATAAAAGATTTTGTTTGATTTTTAAAATTATCTTGCACAATAAACCCTGTTAAAATTTATGGCGAATATTAATTAATCAATTAAGTTATTAATTATATAAAGATATATTTTTCAGTTTATTAAGCATCAAATGAATAAATTATATGAATTAAAAAGGAAGTAAAATGGATATTAAAAAATTCAGAAATATTGGTATCAGTGCTCATATTGATTCCGGTAAAACAACATTAGCAGAAAGAATCTTATATTATTGTAATAAGATTTACAGAATCGGTGAAGTACGTGGTAAAGATGGAGTTGGCGCAACCATGGATTCCATGGAACTGGAAAAAGAACGCGGGATTACGATTGCATCTGCAGCTACAAACGTCAGATGGGATGGACATAACCTGAACGTTATTGATACTCCAGGTCACGTTGATTTTACAATTGAAGTGGAAAATGCCTTAAGAGTTTTAGATGGTGCAATTCTGGTTCTTTGTGCTGTAAGTGGTGTTCAATCTCAGTCAATTACAGTAGATCGACAATTGAAGCGTTACAGCGTTCCTCACATTGCATTTATTAACAAGCTTGATAGAGTTGGTGCTGACCCCGAAAAAGTAAAGGATCAACTTCGTGAGAAACTTGACCATAATGCTGTATTAATGCAGGTTCCAATCGGTTTGGAAGATAAATTTGAGGGTATCATTGATTTGATCTCTAGAAAAGCAAGATACTTCACCGGCCCCAAAGGCGAACAAGTTTTAGAAAAAGAAATCCCTGCTGAATATGTGGAAAAAGTTGAAGAAATGCGAGAAACAATGATCGATGCTGTTTCCATGTTCAGCGACGAACTGGCAGAAGCCTTCCTGGAAGGAAATGAAACTGAAGAAATGATTATCGAAGCTGTTCGTAATGCTACTATAGCTATGGAAATGACACCTGTATTTGTAGGTTCGGCATTCAAAAATAAAGGTGTTCAACTTCTGCTTGATGCTGTAGTCCGTTATCTGCCCGATCCTACTACTGGAATTAATATTGCCCATGATAAAGATGATAATAGAAGAGATATTAAACTCATCTCCGATCCTGATCTGCCAACTGTTGGTTTAGCTTTCAAACTGGAAAATCAACAATACGGGCAGCTTACTTATCTGCGAATTTACCAGGGAACAATTAAGAAAGGTTCTGATCTGATGAATGCAAGGACAGGAAAAAAAATAAAAGTTGGACGTCTGGTTAAAATGCATGCTGATAATATGGAAGATATTACAAGTGCCAGTGCCGGGGATATTGTTGCTCTATTTGGCGTGGATTGCGCTTTGGGCGACACTTTCAATGGAGCAGGAATAAATTATACAATGAGGGAATCATTCGTTCCCAAACCAATTATTTCACTTGCATTAGGAATTAAAGACAGTAGCGATCAAGATAATCTTTCCAAAGCTTTATCTCGTTTCACCAAAGAAGATCCAACTTTTAAGGCAAACGTGGATGAAGAAACAAATGATACTGTTATCCATGGCATGGGTGAACTACACTTGAATGTGTACATTGAGAGGATCAAAAGAGAATATGGTGTAAACTTGGAAGTACGTGCACCACAAGTTTCATATAGAGAGACACTTACAAAAGCAGTCGAATTTGATTATGTTCATAAAAAGCAATCTGGTGGTCGTGGTCAATTTGCGCGAGTTAAGGGAGTATTAACTCATTCAGGCAAGGATGATAATTGTTTTAGGGATAAGATCAAAGGTGGAAACATTCCCAGCCAGTTTATACCCGGATGCGAAAAAGGTTTTTATTCTGCTTTGGAAAAAGGTGCTCTTGCTGGATTCCCGGTCGTTGGTGTTAAAATGACGTTAGATGATGGTGATTTTCATGCAGTTGATTCTTCTCAACTTGCTTTTGAAGTTGCAACCAGATCCGCATTTAAAGAGAATTATATGAAAGCAAAGCCAATAATTCTTGAACCTGTTATGAAAGTTTCGGTAGAAACTCCTTCTGAATTTCGTGGGAATATAATGGCTATTATAAATCAGAATAGAGGGCTTGTTTCTGATACAGTTATTGATAATCATTTTACCCGTATTGATTCTGAAATGCCACTTTCAGAGACTTTTGGTCTGGCAACACAATTTAGATCCGTTACACAGGGTAAAGCAGATTTCACTATGGAATTCAGTGAATATAAAGCAGTACCCAAAAGCATCGAAGAAGAGATTTTGAAGAAGATTAGCAGTTAACTTTTAGCTAGTTAGCAATTAGTAAAAAAAACCTTCGGTCTTAGATCGAAGGTTTTTTTTCTCAATTATTAATTTTTAATGATCTTATTCCCACTTAATAGTTCCCGGTGGTTTTGTAGTTGAAACCTTATCATTCTAGGGAAAATTGTAAATGGAACTTTCTTTGAACTGATCTTGGAAGATATCTATAATATTTTCTCTGCCAATCTTCTGGCATTTGCAGGAAGTCTCCTGTTATAATTCTTCGACAATTTGAAGAACCGCACTCACATTGTAACACCCAATGTCCCACTTTATCAAATTGATCTATCGAACAAGCAGTGTAATCATGTGTAAGTTCTTCTCCAGATTTAATATCACGAAGAGCTATAACAAATTTTTTAGCAATTGTTTGGAACTTGTAAACACAGTTTGGATTGCAGGAATGGTTCATATAAGATACTGGTGACATATCGATTACATAGAAGCCATTCCCTACATAATCTGTGTGATCACCATCTAAATGGGTATTATGAATAATATAATCGTCGATCTCATGTAATCTGAGTTTTGGAAGTTCATTAAGATCATGATAGAAAATTTCTGTTCCAGCAGTGATGAATTGTTTAGAATAAACTCCTTTCCCTTTGCCGGGAATTCCTTTAATCTCGAATTTGATATTATTCAATATTATTCCCATTCAAT
>QMNP01000129.1 GCA_003647825.1 Candidatus Cloacimonadota bacterium | reverse complement strand
CCTGCTCGATTAATGCGTCTTCAATTCCATCATCAACATAAGCTGTAGCACCAGCAGAAAGTTCAAAAGTTGATACTAACGCTGTAACACTTGTTCCTAAAGCAACTTCGACGGCTACAGTGTAATTGTCAGAATCAATTGTAGCAGGACCTGTTTGTTCTGCGAAGCTGTAAGCTGTTATATCTGTGCCGGAATAAAGAGTCCTAACTCCAAAATTATCTATGTGGAAATCATAATCTTCACCATCATCTATTGAACCATCAGTAGCCCAGATAGCAAATTTCACTAATCCAGAATATTCTGTTAAAGCTGTTATCACAGTAGTAGCACTATTGGGTAAATTGTCGGCAGCTGTCCAAGTTTGTAAATTGCTCCAAGTTCTTGCATTATCATCTGAAATAAGTAACTGAACTTCATCATCAGAACCCATAGCATCTGGATCTGAACTATTCCAATTTGAAACAGCTACATCAAGTTCTACTATTAAATCACTTTCTGGAGTTCCCAAATCTACAGATGGACTAATTAACCATTCCTGATCATTATTGTAGTATAAATTAATCCTTGCATCACTGTCTCCACCAGGCATTGTACCGGTACCCCAATCTGCAGAACCGATATTTCCAGGTCCAGTAGTAGGATCACCACTACCTGCTTCTAACCAATTCGTAGGAGGTACAGCAGCAAAGCCTTCTGCAAGGGGAGGAGTTATAGTAACATCAGCAAGAGTAGTAAACGACCATTCGGTACCACCAATATTTCTGCCATTATCAATTTTGCTCTTTCTATTTGTAAGAATCTGATCAGAAGCACCATTAGCATCAACAGTTGTCACTGTCCAGAAATATTGCTGCCCATAACTCCAGGCAGAACTATGCGTGTAATCAGAAGTAGCGCAGGAAACTGCGTTTGCAACGTCATTAGCACCACTTGTAGTTCCAATAGTAATAAGATATCCTAAAGCACCATTTACGTCTGCCCAGTCTAATGGTTCATTATTCCAAACATCGGTTGCTGCATCTGCTGGAGAAGGAGTTGTAGCAACACCATCAAAAGTAGTAAACGACCAAATTGCTGCACCAACTGCATCTCCAACATCATTGGTCGGAACAACTTTCCAATAGTACGTTTGGCTGTATGCAGGTACAGAATAGCTGTATGTAAGATCTGCAGTGTTTTGTACTAATGTAACAGGATCCGTAGCTGTATCTAAATATACTTTATAAGAAGAAGCTAACGGATCAGAATTCCAGCTTAAGGTACCTGTGAGTAACTGATCTACAGCCGCATCTGCGGGTGCTATATAGGTAACTGGATCAGGAGGTAAAGCAACAGTGGTAAATGACCAAACAGTACCGTTAACGTCAGTACGATATCCGTCTGTTACATCAACTTTCCAATAGTAAGTTTGATTTGCTGCTAAAGTAGGAGTAGCAGATGTTAGATCATCTTCTGTAAGAGTAGCAACAGGAGGATCATCTGTGTCAAAATAAACAGTTACATCAGATACAGTTCCATTATTAGTCCACGATAAAGTAGCAGTAGTTAAAATACCTGTTTCTGCATCTGCCGGTGTAGGAGAAGTAGAAGCTGTTGGTAATACATTAGTAGTTGCATTTATCTCTGTTCCCAAAGCTTCACCTGCAGTATAATTTGCAGCTACATTATAGTAATATGTTGTAGCTGCTTCTGTAGGAGTATTCACATAATCGTATATCTCTGTAGAAGCAGTAGTACCTTCATCGTAAATACCCGATCCAATTCCTCTATAAACAGTGTAATCATTATAGTAAAATCTATTATCGGAAGCTTTATCAACAGAAGTTCTTCTACTAAAAGAAACCGGTGAACTTATGTTATTTTCTTTTTGTCTGCGATTTGTTAATGTATTAGTAGTATTCACTTGATTCAAAATTAGAGTGATATCTCCATTAACATCATTTTCTCCTTCTGGCAGAGTTTCAGACATCTGGCCGTACATGAATAAATTAGCCGCAAAAGCATTCCATGTAGTACCATCATTAGAAAAGGCTAGCCTTCCGTAAATTCCAGCTGTATTATCACCAGCTATTCTGGGAGTAGATCCAACCTGCCAGTTTGCCATTACCCAGTATTCATCAACATAAGTTAATGAAAGAGGTGAAGCAAGTGTTAATTGAAGTAATTCACCATTAATATCTGTAGTTTCAACATCTGCCCATATTTCGATTGGATTTGCTATATCGGGTGCACCGGCAACATCTGGATAAATTCCTATTGAAGCAAAAGTATGTGTTTCACCAGCAGCATTTGGTCTGGCGAGCACATAAACATTGGTAAGGTATCCTGTCATATTGGCCATCAATTTCATACCCATCCAATCTGTAGCTGTAGGTGTAGCAGATACAGAATACCAGGAATTTAATGTTTCTGTATGCCAACTCCAGGTATTATTAATTGGAGCATTCCAGGTTAAGGTGTGGCCGTAATATTCATTTTGAACAGCTGCCAGACCATCCGGTGCAATAAGGAAACCGGTTCCATTTAGATCTACAACTTGGTCTCCCAGGTTTGTTCCAAGTTTAAGTTGAGCAACAAAATCTCTATCATCATTTGGAAAGAAATCTACATTAAATATATGAGTTCCTGCAGGTGCTAATGTAATAGCTGATAAAATTACATCTGTGCTGAAATTTCTATCATCTGTTCCAATAATGCTTGCGCTGTTTATTATAAGGTCGGCATATCCTGTATTGGAAACTTGAATATAACCTCTATCACCCGTACCTGCTTCTACAGAAAACAGCAAAGGATCTGGTGCTGCAGAAAAAACTGGCACAGGATCTGGTGTAACTAATTCTACATTATCTACAAAGGCATCTGGCCCCCAACCACTATAAAAGTAAAAGCGGAACTGTACAGTTTCACCCACATAGGAAGATACGTTATATGATTCAGTTACAAATGATCCCGGTGCTGTGTTTCCAGCTCCGTCATTGGAATCAAAATTTTCACCAGCTTTACTGAATAATTCGGTCCAGTTGGCACCACCATCTGAAGTTATAGAAACTGTTAAGGCATCATTTGGATACGAAGCAGAATATAAATGAGACCAGTCAAAATTAAAGAAATAAAGTCCGCCAGTTGCACCAGTTAACTCCAATTCTGGTGAAAGCATATAAGCTGTACTGCCACTAGACCAACTCCAGAAATTAGCCTTTGCACAATCAACTTCACCTGATGAATACTGCATACAAGTTTGTGTGCCACCGGTTAAATCCCATTGATTGGGAGGCCAAATAGTAAATGTTTCAGCATATGGTAAAGCTATGTCAGTGAAGGCATTAGCGGCTATCCCATCTGAATACAATAAACTTGCACCACTTCCATTTAATGACCATGCTTTATAATAATATGCTGAATTACTTAATAAAGACATATGTGAATATGATGTTGTGCTTCCATTATATAGCACAGTACCACCACCTACGATCGTTGCATCTGCTGCATACGAAGTACCATTTTCTGGAGAACCAAAGATGCCATCAGCACTCCAGGCTAGTAATACATCTTCTGAAGCAGCATTTTGAGTCCAAGCGAGATCAATTTGATCGGTTCCAACAGCTGTGGCCGTAAGAGATGCAGGAGGATCAGGGGCTCCAGCAACAGCATAATGAAATGATACGGTGATACCAGTAGCCTGATGACCTCCATCCCCATAACTATCCTCGATCCATAACTTCCAGGTTCCAGTCATGATTTCATCTACAAAACCAGTTAATGTATGACTGTATGTTCCACTATCTTCGCCATTGGCAATTTCAACCACAGTATCACTTGTTGGTGATTCCAGCCAAAATGAACCTTCATATGCATAATAATCGGTTGTCCAAGTATAAGCTACAACTACATCAGTAATCACATCGGTATCTGCAACAATGATATCTGTCCAACCTAATTCGGAATATGTATCATAACCATAAGCATATTGGGTTGGGCTATCAGTTGGGTTATAGTCATGTTGAGCAGCCATAAGAAGAGAAAAAATACCAAAACTAATAATCAAAAATAAAACTTTTTTCATAAAAAATCCCCTTTTTTATTAATTATTAAAATTTTAAAAATTAACATGAAAATATAAAAAATTTAAATTGCGATGGTTACAGTTAAATGGTAAATTGCGAAAATTAAAGATTAAATTATATTTTGTTTCATTTAAATGTGCGCAAAGATAATAAGCTAAAAACAAAAAAGTTATAAACATCCCCCTCCCTTTTTATCATAAAAAAATTATAACATTATTTTACTTATTTTTTTTTAGCCTTTATGTCAAATTAAAAATTTTTCCATAAATTGGAACAAAAATAATTGACTATCAACGATTACCAATTTTATTAAATATATTTAATGCTATATGAACAAAGAAGTAAGGGAAGTATATTCATTTTTTAGATAGTAAAAATATTTGCTCCCACGGGAGCAACAAGAATGCAATATAAATTGAAGTTAACTAATCATTTTTCACTTTCTCCATCTAGCGCAACTCCCGGAAGGAAGATCATTCCCATCTAAAGATTTAATCGTAAGATCCACAGTTTCTATCTTTCCATTATTAAATTTCTTAATTTTGGAAAGATTATCCTGAAGTTCATTATTGCCAAAAGCTTTGTCATGACAGCTTAAAATTATGAATTCAGGAGTGCTGCTTAATACTTGATCAACTAACTGCATCAATTTTGGTAAATCTCTATCCAATTTCCAGGTAGCACTTTTTTTCCCGCGACCAAAGGCTGGAGGATCAAGGATAATACCGTCATATTTATTTCCGCGTTTAAATTCACGAGTAAGAAATTTGATTATATCATCAACTATCCAGCGGATATTATTGTTTTCCAGATTCGATAATCTACAATTTTCTCTGGCCCATTTCACACTACCGGCAGCAGCATCGACATGAGTTACATTTATGGAGTTGGTGTTTTTTTCCGCAGAAGAAGCAAAGAGGGTAGAAGCACCTGTGTAGGCAAATCCATTTAAGATATTTAAGGGGCGATCTGCTTTAGATATTACATCCTGAAGCCAACGCCAGTTAGGTTCCTGTTCCGGGAAAATTCCGATTTGACCATTTCCAGAAAACCTCAGTTCGAAAGTTAAATTATTGCATTTGAGATTGGGTAGTTCTATTCCCTGCTTCAATTCCCAAGCGTGTTTTTGGAGATCATATTTTGCCTGATATTGATCCCAGGTTTCTTTATTCAGTTTACGTTCCCAGATAGCTTGTGGAGCCGATCTTCGAATTATGACATCGTCAATTTGCTCCAGCTTTTCAAACTCTCCACAATCTAATAATTTGTAATTGCAGTTTCTATTTTTATTCATATAAAAGAATTTTTGCTTAAGTCTTAAATTGTAAAGAGGAAATTGAATTCATCTTTATTAAAATTATTCTTATTGCTCAATAATATTGACATTAATATAAT
>QMNP01000128.1 GCA_003647825.1 Candidatus Cloacimonadota bacterium | reverse complement strand
GCATGTTTTCATAAGAAAGTTCGTATTGGATGAAAAGTAAAATAATTATACAGCAAGCCATTCCAATTGCCAGGCCACCGATATTAATGAATGAAAAACCTTTTTGTCTGATAATATTACGAAATGCTAATTTGAAATAATTTTTTAACATATTATCTGCCCTTATAAATTTATAATTATCAATTTATCTGCAATTGACATTCCAATTTGCTATAATCCTGCTATACTTGAAGTTAGTGCTATTTTCACGACAGACATATGTTCAAATTGGAACGTTTTGTGTTCGTTGGCGAACAGTTTATTATAACATAATCAACTATTGATAAATAGGAATAAATATATGTTATATGCAATTCTTTGGATTAATATCGTCTCGATATTTAGAAGAATTTCTTAACTATCTTTTTGATGGGCAGTTGACACCTAATCTGATCTCTGTAATCTAAAGTCTAAATCTATTTCTTCCCTTCTGCATACGAAAAATGCATCTGCATTATCTGCCATCGATCATTTCGTTTTTCCAGAACTCCTGTCCAGCGAACGTTCATCCAACTGCAGCTCTGCCCTTTCCATTCATTCATATCGTCCAGTTTACAATACCACCAGGCAACATCAAGATTTCTGGAAAGTATAATATGCATATCTCTAATTTCATAACCTACAGCTTTGAAGTGTTCGCTTTTGAAGAATTCTTCTGATTTCTTGAATTCGGAGAATCCCTTCACAACCTTATCTTCCGGGTGAACTTCCAGGTAATTTTCATCGTTGGCAATTGTATTATAAAGAAGTTCAAAATCCTTTTCTTTTGCCCAACCGATGGAGTTGCGGATCGCTTGTTCAATTATTTTCTTTTTTTGATCGATATTTCTCATATTTTCCATTCCTAATTTCAAATTCACAAATAAAATGTATGTGCTGCATTATTCTACTTCAATATATTTCTGCTTTACTTTGATTCTGGGACATAATGCACAATGTGAGAAATGAAATCATGACTTTTACTGCCATATTACTACCTTTCTTAAAAATTATTTCATTTCTCACTCAGTGATTTGAAAGAGCCCGAGAAACTAACTTGAAGAAAATAACTTAGATCAATCTCCGAAGTTTTAATTTTTTCATAATTTCAATTCCATCACGTTTTATGGTTAGTTCCAGTGTTTTTCCTTCATGCTGAAATATTTCAATAAGATCATTCGTGTCGATTTCGGCTGATGTTTTCCCATCAATTTTTGTAATAATATCAGTCGCTCGTAAGCCGATTTCAAAAGCAGGAGAATCGTCAATGATAGCTTCCACAACTAAATTCTCATTTTCATCCCGATAGTAGCGAATTCCACTCATGTTGGTTTCAAAAGCTCTATCAAAATGTATATTAGGCTTTAGAAATATTCTGGTTCCTTTATAGTCTATAGTGAAATTAAACCTTGTTAATATTTCCATTCCCAGGTTGCTATTACTTCTGCTTCCCTGCATCTTTCCCATTGCCAGATCGCTAAAGGATGCAATGACATTGTTCAATTTATAATTGCCAATTTCAAATGATTTGATTCTACCTTGAATAACATCGAATTCTCCGCCAATCCCTGCAGCTTTTCGAATTAGTGTTTTACTAGGAGGAACTATCTTCTCGTCTTCATTTGAATCAAGTGAAACAGCATGCGTTCCACCCATATCCAAAATCATTTTTACTGTTTTTCTTGTACCGTCCTGCAAGGTTGGATAACAGGTAATAAACGGAGAATTATGTACAATTTCAATTGGAATTTCTGTGCCTTTTCCCGTAGAATCAAATTTGTCCGGTTCAATAACTTTTAGAATCATTTTTTCGAAATCGAATTCCATCACGAATCTACTAAAAAAAGAGTATCCGATCACACCATCATGAGAGGTAAATACTCTGCGGGAAATTTCATCATGTGGCAGTATGACAATATCAATTCCATTAAATTCCAAACCTGGAAACGAAAGTGATGCTCCCATCAAAATATCTGCTGGTTTCAATTCCCCTCCAGCTCCGCCTACCATTGCCTGTCCACTGAATTTAAGATTCAGGTCCTCGATCTGCTTTGTTTTATACAGCATGGCACCATGAGCAGGCATGCCCGTATCCAGTACAAGTTTCACTGAATTACCACCATTTAAGTCGGCAGTAAGTATCACATGATTTTGAATCAATTGAAAAGGAATTTCGATCACACCATCTTCACCTTTAAAAACATAATCACCTGCTGGTGGACCCATCATCTGCTGAGCAAACACTGATGCTGAAATTAAAATTAACATCAGAAATACAATTTGATTTTTCATTTCTTTCTCCAATAAATTTATTACACCTTCTCTTATAGAATTAACTTTATTTTTGGTTGGAAGTTACATATTTACATCTATTCATACATCAATGATTTCACGGGATTCGCATTAGCTGCTCGAACCGTTTGCACTCCTATTGTGAGCAACGCAATAACAATAACTGCTAAACCCGAGATCAGGAAGATTCCTACGTTAATATTCATACGATAAACAAATTCGTTCAGCCACAAATTCATAGCATACCATGTTAGCGGCCAGGCAATAAAATTTGCCAGAACTACCCAACGAGTAAAATCTACTGAAAGCAGTTTTACTATTTGCATCACCGAAGATCCTAATACTTTGCGAATACCTATCTCTTTAGTTCGTTGTTCAGTCATATAAGAGGATAATCCAAGAAGACCAAGACAGGAAATAATGATAGCTATTATAGAAAATCCGGCAATAAAACTGGCAAATGCCTGGTCTTGGCGAAATTGGAAATTGTAAACATCATCCAGATAAGTAGCTCTGAAATTTGCTTCTGGATAAAATTCATGATAGATATCTTCTACAGCAGCCAGAAAAGTATCACTTTGATGCTCATTTATTCGAACTAGAAATGCAAAATTTTCTTCGGAATAATCCAGAAACATTGGATTGATCATCCTCCGAGTTGTTGTAAAATTAAAATCTTTCACCACTCCGATCACGGTTTTAGTTTCCTGAGTATCATTTTCTCGCTGTATCCTGATGGTTTTTCCGGTCGGATCACCTTCCCAACCAGCATATCTAAGGGCTGTTTCGTTGATGATCACATTATCAATATTTGCTTCACCCATATCTGCATTAAAGTTTTCACCATAGACAAGTTCCATTTTCAAAGTTGGAATTAGTCCACTATCGATTTGGATCTTATCGAACATTGCTCCATCTTCGGTCTTTTCACCTTCCGGAAAAACCTGGAATTTCTGTAGAGTTCCGCCTGGTAAAGAGTTGATCATACCGATACTTTCTATACCAGGCAGCTGTCTTACTTTTTCCTGATAAGCTTGCAGATGTTCACCATTTTGAAACGGCAAATCCACTACGTTTTCCCGATTGTATCCAATATCGATATTGTTCAGATAATCAATTTGAGATTTAACGATAAATACAGCTGAAATAAGTGAAATCGAAATAGTGAACTGTCCTACAACCAGAATGCGTCGCAAGATCTTTCCACTTTTACTTGTATGAAAACTTCCTTTAAGTACGGAAAGAGTTTTGAATCCGGAAATAATAAGAGCCGGATAAAAACCTGCTAATAAACCGACAAGAGTAACTGCACCAAGAATTGCAAGGAAGATATGCGGATTCCGGATTAAATCAATGGAAGTCTGTTGGTGCATGAATTCATTCAAATGAGGAATGGAAATTTCAAAAATTGCAAGGGCAATGATCATGGCAAAATAAGTGATGAGTAGTGATTCTCCCAGGAACTGCAAGATCAAATCTTTGCGTCCGCTGCCGATGATCTTACGCATGCCAACTTCTTTGGCACGTTTGGCAGCCCGGGCACTGGAAAGATTAATAAAATTGATGGATGCAATGAAAAGCACGAATAAGGCAATTATTCCAGTTGAGATCACTTTTGATCTATCTCCTTTCCCAAAATTCATCGTATCGAAACGAAGATTTCCAGAGTCAAGATGCACGTTTACAAGCTTTTGTAACTGAGGTTGCCAGATAGCAGCGAATCCATTATCTGCAGCATAATCAATTATTTTCTGTTTCACACTTGGCAAATCTGCATCAGGCGATAAAAGAACATATCCTGTAAGGGCAACATTCCGCCAACTATCCCACCAGATCGGATTCCAATCTAATCTGAAAGGAACAATACATTCATAGAAAACACTGGAATTTGTGGGAGGTTGTTCCACGATACCGGCTACATAAGCTCCATCAATTTCCATAAAATCCACAGGTTTACCAATTGGATCATCATCACCAAAAACGTGTTCTGCTTTTTCTGGAGTAAGGTAAATTCCATTGGGATCTTTTAGAGGTGTTTCACTGTTGCCGGCTAATATCTTAAAGTCGAATACATCGAAGAAATCAGTATCAGCAATTAAAGTGAAAGTGTGGATTTGTTCCGCATCTTCTTCCTGCTCTATGTCTGCTCTTCGGATATTATCCCTGCCGTTATTGGAAACACGTGTAGCTGCCAGAACTTCCGGCACACCTTCTTTCATTCCTGCCACCAGCGGTCCTGATGTAATGCCATACATAAGATCTTCTACTGATGTATCTTTGGTTAAAAGCCGGTAAATATCGTTTGATCTTTCGTGGAATCTATCGTAAGAAAGATCGTCATAAACGTAAAATGAAATGATCATGCATACTGCCAGCCCAATAGCAAAGCCAAAGATATTGATAGCAGAAAAAGCTTTCTGTCTGGTTATGTTTCTTAAAGCAACCTTAAAGAAATTTCTAATCATATAACCTCCGCCCGATAGATAAAATCTACAGGTTATCCAATTTTTTACGACAAATAAATCTTAGTTCATATATCTTTTCAGTAAACAATATAAATAAGTATCGTTAAATTTTTTCTGAATAAAATCGTAACCTTGTTCAAGCATCAGACATTCACGTTTAAATCCGATTTTTTCTACCAGTTTCAAAGATGCAATATTGCCTGGATCGATAACTGCTTCGATACGATGCAGGGCCATCTTTTCAAAGCCGAATTTCAGGCAGATTGGCAGAACTTCGTTCATATAACCTTTTCCCCAATTATCTTTATGCAGGATATAACTTAGTCTTGATATAAAGAATTGCCTTAGCCAGAATGGAAAATTAATCAGGCCCAGCATTTTATCAGTTTGTTTATCTGCAATTATCCAGCCGATTCCGCGTTTTTCTGTAAATCCTTTTTTTCTCATTTCAATTGATTTGCTTACTTCTACAGAATCTGTTGCCAATTTGATACCGAAATATCTCATGGTTTCATAATCAGATAATATTTCAAATAGTGTTTTGCTGTCTTCATCTTTCACTTGTCTCAACCGGCATCTCTCGGTTTCTATTACTGGAAAACTATCAAATAGGTCAGGTGCTATCTTCATTAATACTCCTTAATGTTACTCATATTTTAAGCTCTCTACCGGATTCATCAATGCTGCTTT
>QMNP01000127.1 GCA_003647825.1 Candidatus Cloacimonadota bacterium | reverse complement strand
TTCGTTTTGGCATTCAAGCTATGGATCGAGGAGCTGTAATTGCAGATATCAAAGATGTTCGCTACTTTCTGGATATGGAAGATGCAGCCAGTGAAATTCTTGGCTTCCTGCCGCAATATAATGAGAAAACAACCTTTGAGATTTCAGCTTCATTCAACGAAAAATATACTAATGAAGATGATGAATTTTCTGATATTATGCTGCCATTAAGAAAACAAGGGCAGATGGAATTTATACTGAGCACTTTAGATGAGAGAATTGGTATGTTCATGTTCATGTTCATATTTATAATGTCTCTGGTTTTGTGGAATTCCGGTCTTATGAATGGGCTTAGACGTTATGGGGAAATCGGAGTGCGACTGGCAATCGGAGAAAGCAAAGGGCACATCTACCGTTCACTAATACTAGAATCTCTGCTCACTGGTATAGCAGCTACGATAATTGGTACAGCGATTGGATTGGCATTTTCTTTCTACCTGCAATTTCATGGTATTGATATGTCATCTCTATTAAAAGACGTAAAAGTAATAATGAATGCAACAATGCGAGCCCAGGTAACTCCTTCCTGTTATTTCATCGGATTCATTCCTGGAGTTCTGGCATCTGTAATTGGAGCTATGTTCTCGGGAATTGGTATTTATAAAAGAAACACAGCACAACTTTTTAAGGAGCTGGAAATATGAAAAATATATTTCTAACATTATTGTTAATAATTCCAATAATTTTATTTGCAGAGTATCCCGATGGAGAAATACTGCTGAAGAAAATTGATGAAAATATGTATTCAGAGAATATCGTATCTGTATCACAAATGATAGTTTATGGAAGAAGAAACACTAAAACCATGAAGTTGAGAAGCTGGAGCAGTGGTGAGGACAATTCGTTTTCCGAATACCTCTCTCCGCCCATGGATGCAGGAACCAAAATGTTAAAACTGGGTGACGATCTTTGGATATACAATCCCAATGCAGATCGTGAAATCCAGATTTCCGGTCATATGTTGCGTCAATCTGTTATGGGCAGCGATCTGAGTTATGAAGATATGATGGAAGAGAACGAGATCAATAAGATCTATAAGGCAGAAGTTATCGGTGAAGAAATCGTTAATGAATCCGATTGCTGGATTTTGATGCTTACTGCAAAAGCAGCGGATGTGGCATACAAAACCAGAAAGATGTGGGTAGATAAAACTAAATATCTTGCCTTAAAGGAAGAGCGTTTTGGTAAAAGCGGAAAACTCTTGAAAACAACAACTGTGGAAGAAATATTCCAGGTTGGGAAACGCTGGTATCCCCGCAAAATGATCTTTAAAGATGTTCTCAAAAAAGGAAAAGGAACAGAATTTTACATTGAATCAATTGAATTTGATGCTAAGATTCCTGCTTCTATCTTTTCCAAAGCAGCTTTAAGGAAATAGCAATAACTGAACCTCGTTCCCAAGTTCATCTTGGAAAAGGCTTTAAAGTTATAAATACAAACTTCGAAAAGAGAAAAACGAAAATTTATTCCATCATTCTTGACAGCAATTGTTGTCCGATTTTTTTCACTTTGAAGGAGGATGATAGTGATCATATTGGTTTTCATATCTTTAGGCTTTTTGTTAATAGCATATCTGGCCTCAATATTTATAGTTATTGAGTTGAACAAAAGAGGTGTGGAAATTCCAAAAACCTGGTTCAATTTAAAGATCGTTTATCATGCCCATCAATACTATAAGATCACAAAACTGGAAGACGGCAAAGCCGGTATCTGGTATCATATCTGGATTATTTCACTTATTGGTGCTCTAACTAGTTTTACAATCTATTCATTCTCCAATTCATCATTTTAATGTATTCGACCATTCAATTGTCATAAACAATAATCACGCAATTAGTTTGAAATGAAGTTCTCCTTTTCGTTGACAGAATATCCAATTTTGAATTTCTGAACTTGCGCCGAGCGTTGATATTCTAATTCAGCTTTCTGCTGTTATGAATTCTTCGCCGATAGGTTTATCTGGAAACAGATTTTCCTCCCGTGTTTGGAAAGGCGAGTAGGAAATAATAATCAATCCACTTGCCTTCAAATATTGAGTTCTAATGTGCATAATTAGTTGTCAATTGATGCTGTTCCCAAAAGACAATTAGTAAATATTTTATTAGAACTCATCAATAATTTTGGAGGTTTTTTAATGTTAAAAAAACTGTTACTTATAGTAACGACACTCGTTGTGATGATCTTATTCACTGCCTGCAGTGAAAAAGACAGCACCAGTAATGATGGGGATACACTCGAACCACCTGTTCTGGCACAAACTCCAGATGAAGTAATCGCATTTCCTGACTCTGCTTCTTTATTAAACTACCAGATGACTCAGGTAGAGTACGAAGATGAAATGGTAGATGCATATGGTCTGGCTCAATTTGCCGAAGTTGATCGTGATTTCATTGAAGAAATAGAATTCGATTATGAAATCGTAGCAGATGATGGTTATTCACCCCGTCCTGGTGGAAATCCTGAGTTAACTTGGGAACAATTTCAAACTGGCTACCTTTTGCCGACAAAGAAATTCCGCACCTATTTCCCCAGCGCTGATATTGCCACAGCTTACAACGTAAAGTGGGCTAAAGATCTGAACTTATATAGAACTGTTGTTGTTGTTGATGCAGAAGGAACTCACATTCCATTCCAGATAGGTTCTATTGATACAGTAAGTGTGTATCATCAGGCTGGTAACGGTAACTTTTACACAGATCCTGGATTTGAATTATCTGAATTTATCAGTGAATACGTTACCGAAAATCCAGAAGATTTCGAATATCATTTAACTGCATCCAATGCTGAAACTGAGATATTCAACTGGGAAGATATTCAAGCAGCTTATTGGCTTACAACTCAAAACAAAGCTGTTTTCTTAAATGATGACGGAACTGAATTCCACAGCAGTTTTAAACATCTTATTAAAATCGAATTGATGTAATAATAGTATGAAAATTCTGGCAAAATTCACTTCTCAAGATCTACTCTATATTGCCATATTCAGTGCATTGGGACTGGCGATCAAACCGATCGTCACCCCGATCATTCATTTGATCTCCGCACCATTAATGATTCCGGGAGGATCATTAGCAGGTGGATTTTACATGATGTGGCTGGTTCTTGCTATAGTTATTGTGCAAAAACCAGGAGCTGGAATTCTGGTGGGAATTACCCAGGCAATTGTTATGATCTCCCTGGGATATTTTGGAAACCACGGTGCTGTTTCTCTGCTTAGTTACACTCTTCCTGGTGTTGCTGCCGAATTAGTCTCGTTATTATTTAAAAACAAATCATCTATCTTTTCTCAAGTTACGATATGCACAGCTGCCAATATTTCTGGTGCACTTGTTGTAACTGCGATTGTTATGAGATTAGCAATTTTGCCGTTAACTATTTCATTAATTGCTGCTGCCATTTCTGGAATTGTGGGTGGTATTATCTCGTATTCAATTTTTAATAAACTAAAACATTACAGGATTGTATGAACTGTCATTCTGAAAATTTCTACATACTAATCTTACGAAGAATCTATTCGTTCAATGACTCTTCGTCAAATGTCTTTGCGAGTTCTCTTCGTGCTATTCTACTGAAGCAATCTCTACTATTGAGAGAAAAGAAAGAATTGTTTGCTTCGTCGCATGATCTCCTCGCAATGACGAAAGAGGATTAAATGAAAAAAATATTAACAATAATTTGTTTGATTGTGTGGCTCACCCTTTCCTCAATCTCAATTATCGATGGAAAAAAGACAAATGAAATTTCGCTGAAAGAACTGCAATTAATGCCACAAACTGAATTGAAAACTCATCGGGATAAAGATGGAGAGATCAGGGATGATATCTGGATTGGAGCATCATTAAAAGATATTCTGGTTGAATTCCAAATTTCAGATTTTGACCAGCTCAGATTTACGTCAGAAGATAATTATCAGGTTCGCTTAACTAAACTGGAAATCGAAGAATACTCACCCATTATTGCCCTGAATAGAAACGATGAAGAGTTGAATGAAGAAAATTTACGATTGGTCGTCCCGCAAATTCGTGATATGTTCTGGATCCAGGGAATCGTATCTGTAACTACCGAACAGGAAGATGTTATGCCTGCTCCTTATACATTATTTGTAGCAGAGAAGATAATAGAAAACATCGAGATAGTTCCTGATCCTGAACCATTTAAAAACATGGAAGGCTTTTTCTTCATTGATCTGATATCGCCAAAATATCCTAATCTGCAGGATGAATTCTGGCTGGTAAGTGCAGATGGTGTTTCTCACAAGCTGGATTTCGAGAAATATCTTCGAAATGCTGTTCTCATTGTTGATGAAAGAAAATATAACTTGCAGAGCCCTGATATGCCGGGTGGTATGTGGGTCAAGAATCTGGCATATATTCAAATGTCCGATCGAGCAATTTTCTTTAAAGATAAACTCTCTAATCTGCACAATATGAGCAGACTTCTGGGTTGGAAAGCATTACCCGCTTTTTTTATTGATCAGGACGAGAATAAGATCGATCCAAAACTTGATTTTAACGAGCCAGTCTGGGAAAATGTGAAGAAGGTTACATGGCAAGATTGATATCTTTATTGCTTTTTGGATTGTTTCTATTCAGTTGCTCACAATCACAAATTGCAATTACTGGAGATATTCAGGAAAATATCGCTATTACTGAAACGGGAAATCTTGCAGAGATCTTTGAGTCAAAAAATATTTCTGCCGAGTACATCCTGGTTATAGCTACTGATGGAACAGCTTTTTTCATTTCGGAAAAATCCATTAGTGAGTTGGAGATAGTGAAAGAAAAAGGTAAATTCCAAACTGAAACAACTACACTCCCGCCAGTTTGTAATCTAAACAATATAACCGAGATTTGTGTTTACAATTCAGATTTTCCCATGACGAACTACGAAACCCCATTTTCCAAAAGAATATCTGAATTTGAATTGTTGGGAGAAAATTCACGAGAAGGTCATTTCGTACGAAAATACAAAAGAGATAACAAATGAAAAAAATAGTTCTAATACTCACATCACTTATTATTATTTTGGCTGTACTTCTAGCTATCTGGCACAAGAATGTAGATTCTGCTACAGGTATAACAATTACAATTGATAACAACGAAAAGATCATCTCATATTCTGCTTTAGAAAAAATGTCTAAAACCAGTTTTAAGACCTCGCGTGGTGATGAATATTCCGGATATAAATTAATTGAAATATTAAAAGATTTCGATCTTCAAAATATCAGATATTTGATCTTGCATTCAAAAGACAGCGGCAGCCTTCGTTTAAATAAAGAAGACTACCATAATGCTTATCTCATCTGGCAATCTGATTCTGAGAAACCAAGCCTGCGATTGATTATTTCTACTGATGAATTTGGACAACGCTGGATGAAATACCTCATTTCAATCGAGATACATAAATAAAATGTTACAGGTCAAAGATCTCTCTTTCCGCTATAATAGTGAAACTGACTGGCTTTT
>QMNP01000126.1 GCA_003647825.1 Candidatus Cloacimonadota bacterium | reverse complement strand
TATTTTGAAATTGGACATGATCAGGGAAATATGATAAACGATTTTGCCTTGAATACAGGATTCAATGAAATTGAAATAGTAAAAGATCTGAATGGATTTGACCGAATTGTAAGAATCAAAGGATAAAAATCTCTTGCCAAAAAAACAACATAAGTTCATCCTACCTCTCAGAAGTTGTAAATATGTAAAGTTTTAAGACTTATATTAAACACCTTTTGTTTAATTCAGTTCTCGAAACTTGTAAACAGGTAAAGTTATTATGACTAAAGTAAACCAAATTTTATCACAATGGGTCGCCGACACTGTATCATCAACAAAATATTTACAAGAAAAGGGATTAAACAGTGATTTACTGCATCGCTATGTAAAAAGTGGTTGGATCGAGAGAATTGGTTATGGAGCATATAAAAAGAAGTTCGACAAAATAGATTGGCAAGGAGGATTGTATTGTTTACAAAATCAAATAAAGCTCCGTATTCATCCTGGTGGTAAAACGGCATTAGAATTACATGGTGTAACACATAATCTACCATTTAAACCTAAAATCACTTTATATGGACCAAGTAAAGAGAAATTACCAAGATGGTTTAAAAATAATTTTTGGAAAGATGAACTAAATTACCACTCTTTTGATCTATTTACAATGAATATTGATCCCTTCTTGCAAGTTCATGAATATAAGAATTTTTTTATTCTGATATCCTCTCCAGAGCTTGCAGCATTCGAAATATTATTCCATGTTCCACAGCAGCAAAGCTTTTCTGAAACTATAAAAATATTCGAAAATCTGACCACATTGCGTTTTGATATTGTGCAAACATTATTGAGTAATTGTAAATCGATAAAAGTGAATCGAATATTTCTTTATCTTGCAGACATCTCAAATCACTCTTGGTTCAAAAAAATAGATATTAGCACAGTAAATCTGGGATATGGAAAACGAGTAATAGAACAAAATGGCAGGTTTGATGGAAAATATAACATAACAGTTCCCAAAAAGAATTCATATGATACAGAGCCCATATATTAAACAAGCTAAATTATTAATTAGATTGTTACCCTTTTTATCTGGTGAGACAGATTTTGCATTGAAAGGTGGAACTGCTATCAATTTTTTTGTGAGGAATTTACCACGAATCTCAGTAGATATCGACATTGCTTATCTGCTTATCAATAAGCGTGATATTGCATTGAATGCAATATCTTTGATGCTGCAGAGATACTATTCCTATGCTCAAAAAATTTATCCAAATTCCAAGATTACGAAAAAGGTAATGAGTGATGGGAAATACTTGAAAGGATTGATAATTTCTACTAAAAATGCAACAATTAAAATTGAACCAAATTTTGTAATCCGAGGTTGTGTATTCCCTACCCAAAAGTTATCCTTGTCTCCACAAGCTAAATTGACGCTTGAAGAAGATGTTGATGCTCAGATTCTCTCTAATGCAGACCTTTATGCAGGAAAAATCTGTGCTGCTTTAGACAGACAACATCCACGAGATCTGTTTGATATTTTGTATCTATTAAAAAATGAAGGATTAACTTATTCTGTTCGCAAAGCTTTCTTAGTCTATTTACTTAGTCATCCCCGGCCCATTCTTGAATTGCTAAATCCAAGAAGATTAGAAATATCACAAAGTTATATGAATGAGTTTATTGGAATGACTTCGGATGAGATTTCTTTAGATCAGCTCATTAAAACCAGAGATGATTTGATTACTAAAATTAATTCAGTATTAACTAAAGATGAAAAACGATTTATTATATCATTCAAAAATAATCAACCAAAATGGGAACTGTTAGAAATTGAACATGCAAAAGATTTTCCGGCTATAAGATGGAAACTACATAATTTAGCAAAAATGCCAAAACAAAAACATAAAATTGCTCTTGATAAATTAAGCACACATTTAGAAATAGACTATTAAAGGAATCATTATGGATAAATTTATTATTACTGGTGGTAAAAAACTAAGTGGTACGATTGAAGTTAGCGGTGCTAAAAATGCCATTCTACCAATCATGGCAGCAGCTCTGCTGGCCAAAGGAAAATCACGTCTTATTAATGTCCCCTATCTTAACGACATTAAAATGATGGCTCACGTTTTGCGAGTAATTGGTGCTCGGGTGGATTTTACCGACAATATCATGGAGATCGATGCAACTCATGCCAATTACTGTGAAGCACCTTACGAGCTCGTAAGTAAAATGCGTGCTTCCATTTACGTAATGGGACCGCTAATAGCCAGATTTGGACAAGCTCGAGTTTCTTTTCCCGGAGGATGTGCAATTGGCACCCGCCCGGTAGATCTTCATTTAAAAGCAATGGAAGCTTTGAATGCTAATATCGAAACCGATCATGGTTATATTATTGCTAATTGTAAGAAATTAAAAGGTGCTGAGATCAGGTTTGAAAAAGTGAGTGTAGGTGCAACCTGTAATGCCTTGATGACAGCAGTTACAGCCAAAGGTGAAACTAATATTTACAATGCTGCCATGGAACCTGATATTGGTAGTCTGGTTGATTTTTTGAATTTAATGGGTGCAGATATTAAAGGCAAAGGAACTTCTCATTTAATAATAAATGGCGTTAATAAACTGAATCCTGCTGAAATGGAAATGATGCCGGATCGAATTGAAGCTGGAACATTTGTAATTGCAGGTGCAATTACCGGAAGTGAGATAACAGTAACAAATTGTATTCCAGAGCATATTAGGTCACTCCTGAATAAAATGGAAGAAGCTGGCTGCAAATTTGAGATTTCTGAAAAAAGTGTAAAAGTTCTACCTGTAAATAAGATTAAAGCTGTGGATATGATCACCAACCCTTATCCCGATTTTCCGACTGATCTGCAGGCTCAATATTTAGCTTTGATGACTCTGGCAGAAGGAAGTTGTACCATCGAGGATACGATCTTTCCAGATAGATTCATGCATGTAGCTGAACTCAATCGATTGGATGCTGATATTTCCATGAATAAAAATGTAGCGACAGTAAAGGGAGTGAAATCTTTAAGTGGTGCCGAAGTAATGGCTACTGACCTGCGAGCCAGCGCTACTCTGGTTTTAGCCGGACTTGCTGCTAAAGGAACTACTACGATTTCCAGAATTTATCATATCGACCGTGGTTATGAACGGATCGAAGAAAAATTAAATAAAATCGGTGCTGAGATTAAAAGAGTGAGAGGATAGGCTTAACTGTCATTTAAATTTCAACAGAAAATACAATGGGAGAATTAAATATGAAAAAGATAATAAACCGTTCACTTTTAATTTGTTTTATTATCTTTACTACGTCCTGCAGCAGAAGTGATAATTCCGATGACATAGAATACAAGCAGGAGATGAGAGAGTTTGTTATTGATATCAGTCAATACGCCAGATCAATTCAAAACAATTTCATAGTGATTCCTCAAAACGGTATTGAATTAGTAACCGAGAATGGTGATGAAGCTGGTGAGCCCAGTCAGGAATATCTCAGTGCTATTGATGGGAATGGGCAGGAAGATCTTTTCTTCGGCTATGATAATGATGACGAACCGACACCAACAGAATCAACTCAGTATTTAAGGTCGTTTCTGGATATTTCAAAATCTAACGGAAACACAATTCTGGTTACAAATTATTGTTCAACTCCAGCCAACATGGATGATTCTTATTCTCAGAATAACGATGCAGGATACATTTCTTTTGCTGCAGATCAAAGAGAATTGAATAATATTCCAACCTATCCGGTAACAATTTATAACTCAAATTCAAATGATATTTTAGTCTTGAGTGATGTTAATAATTTTCTCTACTTGATCAATCCTGAAAATTATACTTCAAAAACTAACTTTATTGATGCTGTAACGGCCACGAATTACGATCTCTTGATAATGGACATTTTCTTTCATGATGGTACTGAATTCACCCAATCTGATATTGAACAGTTAAGATCAAAAGACAATGGTGGAAACCGTTTGCTGATCTGCTATATGTCTATAGGTGAAGCGGAAGATTATAGATATTACTGGCAATCTACGTGGAATACAAATCCACCAGATTGGTTGGATGAAGAGAATCCTGACTGGGAAGGAAATTATAAAGTAAAATACTGGGATAGCAAATGGCAGGCAATCATATTTGGAAATGATAATTCTTATTTAAAGAAAATTGTAGATGCCGGATTTGATGGAGTTTATCTGGACATCATTGATGCATTTGAGTATTTTGAATAAGGAAAAGACATGAAAATCGTAGATGCAATAGGAAAATGAAAGTGAATATTGCTATAGCTGTTAGTGCTAAGTTATGAAAATTGCCGTAGCTATGAGTGGGGGAGTGGATAGCTCCGTTGCTGCCGCTCTTCTGGTAAAAGAAGGCCATGAAGTTATTGGTGCTACTATGCGGCATTTTGATAATGAACGCTATGATTTTGCAGAAAATGAAGGCATAAATCAAGCAATTGTCGATGCTGCCAAAGTCTGCGAAAAATTGGGCATTGAACATCACGTTTTAAACATAAAAGACGATTTTCATAATATCGTTGAACAGAATTTTATCGATGAATACAGAAATGGACGAACTCCCAATCCCTGCACACTTTGCAATCCTACAATTAAGTGGGGAGTTTTTCACGAACAGGTTTTACGGCTTGGTGCAGAAAAAGTAGCAACAGGACATTATGTAAAATTAGTTGAAATAAATGGTCACTTCCAGATCCATACAGCAGCTGATGCCAAAAAAGATCAATCCTATTATTTATGGGCACTGAATCAAAAACAACTCTCCACCACCCTCTTCCCCATTTCGTATTTAACAAAACCAGAAGTCCGCAAAATTGCTGCAGAATTTGAACTCCCAGTACACGAGAAAACCGATAGTCAGGAAATCTGCTTCATCAAAGACCATTATAAGGATTACCTGCAAAAACATATTGATTTCACATCTGGAAATATTGTTCTTTCGGATGGAAAAATAATAGGAAAACATCGTGGATTACCGCTTTACACTATTGGCCAGCGGAAAGGTTTGAACACTCCCTGGATATCTCCCCTGTTTGTAGTGAAACTTGATGTGAAACGAAATGAACTTATTGTAACTGATAATCCTGATGATCTGCTGGTCTCCAGTTTTAATATTAATAAAGTGAATTGGATCGATATTGTTCCTGATGAAATTGATAATATATCAGTTCAGATCCGATATAACAGCCATCCTGTTCCTGTTAAAAAGCTGGTTCGTAAGGAAGATAATTTAGAAATTGTTTTAAAGAATCCGGTTCGTGCTGTAACTCCCGGCCAGTCTGCAGTTTTCTATCTGGAAGATATGCTGCTGGGTGGTGGGGTGATAATAAATAATAAAAAATAATTGAAGGAATAACATGAAAAAAGTACACATAATCGTCGGAGCCAGACCAAATTTTATGAAGATGGCACCGCTCTACAAAGAATTTGCAAAATTTCCAAAAGAGTTTGAGGTCAAATTAATACATACAGGACAGCACTATGATGAGCGAATGAGCAAGTTTTTCTTTGATGATCTACAAATGCCG
>QMNP01000125.1 GCA_003647825.1 Candidatus Cloacimonadota bacterium | reverse complement strand
ATCTGTGTCCCGTAACAGACAACTACTATGACCTCGGTACATCTGGTTATCGTTGGGATGATGTTTATGCTACAAATGGAACTATAATTACATCTGACGAAAGAGATAAAGATAATATCGTTCCTATACAATACGGATTAACAGATATTATGCAGCTCAATCCGGTTTCATTTAATTGGAAGGGAAAGGATTTAAAAGATAGAAAACTCGGTCTTATAGCCCAAGAATTAATGAAAATTGTACCGGAAGTTGTGAAAACTCACGATGAAAAGGTTATTGATGAAAAAACCGGTGAAAAACAAACAGTAGAACTCGATAGATTGGGAGTTTATTATTCCGATCTGATTCCAGTACTTATCAAGGGGATGCAGGAACAGCAAAAGCTGATCGAAGAATTAAATGGAATTTCGAAAGATCAGCAGAAGACAATAGATAGTTTGAATGATAAAATTGGGAAGCTTGAAGAAATTATAAATAATTAAATAGTTTGGGGGATATTATGAAAAAGATAGTTTTTATTATTTATCTAATATTGATTTACTTAATTGGTTTTGCACAAGAACCATTATTTGAAGTACAAAATGATGTGGGAACTTCCATATTTTCTGTCTATCCGGATGGAATTAGAATTATGGGTATGAGTATGGTTTCTGATGGTACTGGAATTCAAATGACAGATGCAGATGATAACAACCTGTTTATTGCTAACCCGGACAGTATAAGGTTCTACTTGTATGATACAACTGATGAAAGCCGGGGTGGATTTGCCATAGCCACAGTTGGCAGTACTTCAGATGAAACAGGTACTAGTTTAATAGATTTAACTGAAGACAATTATTTTATTGGCCATGAAGCTGGAGCTTCCATAGAATCGGGAGGATTATATAATCAATTTTTTGGTTATCAATCTGGAGCTTCTACAACAACGGGTGATCGCAATATGTTTATAGGGTATAAAGCAGGATATAACAATACTACTGCGAGCAATAATCTCTTCTTAGGAAATCAGGCAGGTTATACTAACACTGAAGGTTATGATAACCTATTTATGGGGAATAGCGCCGGATATGATAACTTATATGGAGATAATAATATTTTTATCGGAAAAAACAGTGGTGCCAGCAACACAGGTAACACTACATCAAGCGGTGGTAACAATAATATTTTTATCGGAGAATCAAGCGGATCTTTGAATACTTTAGGATTCAATAATATTTACATAGGACAGTATGCAGGTAAAACAAGTGGTGTAAATCCCTCTAACGGGCATCATAACTACCGAAATATTTTTATTGGAGATTATTCCGGTTATGAAGGCATTGGAAATGCAGGAAATGTATATCTAGGCTATTGCAGTGGTCGTTATGTATCTACTGGTGTTTATAATACTTTTGTGGGTATAGAAGCTGGAATGGGTGGTGCTCTCGGCTCAGATCCTACTCCCAGTTCTGGAAATTCCTTTTTCGGGGCATCAGCTGGCTCAAGGACAAGAAACGGCAATTACAATTCGTTTTTTGGACAAAGCGCTGGATTTTTAAATGTTACAGGTGGCCGTCATTCATATTTTGGAGATAGTGCAGGAAGAAGTATTACAGATGGATATGGAAATTCCTTTTTCGGCGCCTGGAGTGGAAAAGACAAAACTTCTGGAAGTTATAATACTCTTATTGGAATGAAAAGTGGCGAGAATAATAGTACAGGTGGGAATAATACATTTGTGGGGTATGAGACTGGTTATGACAATACAGGTAGTTCTAACGTATTTATAGGTTATCGAGCTGGGAAAAGTGCTGTAGGATCCAACCAGTTATATATTGATAATTCCGATGACTCCACACCCCTCATTTATGGAGATTTTACAACCGATATCGTTACAATAAACGATGTGCTTAAGATTGCTCCGCGAAGTTCTGCTCCTTCTCCAGCAGAGGAAGGTATGATGTACTACAACTCTTCTACACATAAATTATATGTTTATAACGGATCCGGCTGGCAAGCTTGCTGGTAGTCAATTACTTAAAACTAGGAGATTAATATGAATATTAAATCAAAATTGTTAATATTACCGTTACTGCTGATGAGTTTGCTATGGTCGGATATACAAATTCAATCAGGAGTTACTGTTACATTAGATAATAATGCCCAGATCGTGGTTGACGGCAGTTGGGATAATGCCGGTACATTTGAATCTCCCAGTGGATTAGTGACAATGACTGGTAGTGGGGCAGCAACTTTTTCTGCCAGTGGAGATAATAACTTCTATCAGCTTCTCATCAACAAACCCCCTTCGGGAACATTTACTCTAAATTCAAATTTAGACGTGAACAGTTTGCTTACTATTACTGCAGGAAGTATTATAACCGGAGCGAATACAATTATAATGGGAGCAAGCGGTTATGTGGTGGCATCTCCATTAATGATTAATGGCAATATTACCGGATATCCGGTTGCGGTAGGAACTTCTGCTTACAATAATCCAATTCTTGGAGTTGACTTAACTGCCGGTAATGACATTGGTGCTTTTGAAGTATTGATGTATATTACACCTACTGGTCTTACTGAATTTTCGACTATAAAGAATAAATGGTCTTTAACTTCTACCAATCCACCGGAGGGAAGAGATCTTACCCTTAGTTGGAATTTATCGGAAGATAATGGAATTGATCTGAATAATATCCAAGCCTGGAAATCTCCAGATGACGGAACAACCTGGTTCCAGGTTGGAGCTCCAACCTCAACCAGCACAAATCCTAGATCGATCACAGTTGAGAATGTTACATCTTTGTCTGATTGGACTGTTGGTGAGCCGATATTTACATCTACATCTGAAGAAGTCGATTTTGGTGTTTGCAGTCAATATTCTACACAATCTCAGCAGATTACAATAACTAACGAATCTTTATCAGCAATTTCTGGTACAGCCATAATATCCGACCCTTATTCTGTTGCTATTGTTACTGATAATGGTGATTATGCAATACCTGATGGCAGAAGCCTGGATGCCAATGATGATAATAGAACAAGTAAACAGCAACTTGATGATAGTAGGAATACTTTAGTTATTCCCAGTATTCCAGCTAGCGGAAGTGTAACTTTACAAATTACCTATAATCCAACCTTAACCGGTATCCATGATGATGTTTTGCTGCTTTCATTTTCTGGAGCTGGAAGTCCTTCCAAAGAAATTATCGTTACCGGCACAACTGTTGCCACACCGGAAATTCAGGTTGCTCCTGTATCAATTGCCTTTGGCGATGTGTATGTTGGAGAATCTTTCACTGATCAATTTACAATAGAGAATACGGGTTCCGGAGTTCTTACCGGTAATATTACGACTCCCACAGGTTATTCTGTTGCAGAAGTAACTGATGACTCAAGTGCAAATGATAAAAAAGATTTTAAAGAGAAACAAACTATACGTTTCAATAGCTCTGTTTCCAATGAATATAGAGTTATTGACTCACGCAACACTCTTGGTTTTTCCATAGATCCAGGAATTACTGCCACCTATGATCTCACATTTTCTCCTTCTGGAACAGGTGATCTAAATGGTACAGTTACAATTTCCAATAATGCTGGTGCTAATGAATCTATTTCTGTTACAGGTAGAGGTGTTACTGTAGTAGTGGGCACGGATCCATCCAGCTTCACTAAAACGATCCAAAGAGAAAATTCAACCAGTGATATACTGGAGATCAGCAATTCCAGCAATGGCACTTTAACATATACCGCATCTATCTCGTATTTAGATGATACCCGTTCAATAGATACAGTTAGTCCTGCTTCTACTGCTTATTGGACAGGTACATGTACAAGTACAACAAAAATTGATGACAGCGAATCTAGAGGTAAAGGCGGAGCAGTTGACACCAGGGAAACCGGTTGGATGATGTTTGATATTAGTGGTTTACCAGATAATGCGATTGTTTATTCAATCGAATTCCACGGCTATGTTAATGACACGAACTGGCCGTATTGGAGCATTACTCCCTGTCTGGATAAACCTGATACAACTAATGCTGCAACTTTATCTACAAATATTCATGGAAATGCAGGATCTGCTCAGTGTTATCTTTACGAAAATGCTCCAAGTACTTATACAACAGGTTGGAAACAATATAATCTAGGTGGAAATGCAATAGCCGACTTCGAGAATGCCTTAGCAAACGACTGGTTTGCTGTTGGTATTGCCGAAAGAGATGGCTCTAATTTGTATTATCTGTATTTTGATGGTTGGAATGAATCGAATCCTCCTTATCTGGAAATTGAATATACAACACCAGATAAAAATTGGCTTACCATTAACAATGCTATGCGTGTGCAAGGCTCAATATCCGGTACAACTTACGATGAAATTTCTGTTGATTTCAATAGTGCCGGGATCAGTGACGGAACATACAGTGCCAATATTAATGTAGCCAGTAATGATCCGATCACGCCTTCAGTAGATATTGCTGTATCACTAACAGTAGAAACACCGGAGATCACAGTAAGTCCACTAACATTCGATTATGGTTACATCGAAACAGGTACAACCAGTTCCCAGCAGTTTACTATACAAAATACAGGTAATGCTTTATTAGAAGGTTATATTACTACACCAACTTCTTTTACCGTTTCATTAAGCTCTGATGGTGCCGATATGAGACAGGAAGGAAAACTTGAACATGAATTTGAGGAAGATAGTCGGGCAACAACCTATTACTCAGTTGTAGCCGGTGTTACCAATACCTACAATCTTATTTTTGCTCCAACAGCTATTGCAGATTATTCTGGTACAGTTACTATTTCTGATAACTGTCCTGAAAGCGATTTCAGTATATCTGTTACAGCACATGGTGATGAACCAGATTTAAATGTAACACCAGCTTCATTTGATGTTACATTAACTAATTTTGCAATCTCTTCAGAAACATTAACTTTAGAGAATACATCTAATATTGAGGTTACATACGAAGCATCGATTTATACGGAAAAAGTTTATCCGTTGAGTGGTGACTATTGGACAGGTACATGTACTAATACCGCAAAAACTGATGTTAGTGAAGTACGCGGGTATGATACAGAAGATGGCTGGATGAAATTTAATGTGAGCGAGATTCCGAGTAATGCTACTATCACGGGTATTAGTTTTAATGGCTACGTAAATGATACTTATTTTCCTTGGTGGTCTATTACACCAGTTTCTAATGATCCTACTACAACTGATGCTGCAACTTTGAATACAGATATTATTACTGAAGCTGATACTGGATACTATTTATACAGTAATGAAAATAGTAGTTATACAACTGGTTGGAAGTTATATGAACTGGAAGGGACAGTAGTATCAGATTTGCAAACTGCTCTGTCTCAAGGTTGGTTTGCCATCGGTATTGTCAGTAGAGATAGTAATACGTCGTACTATATAAATTTTGATGGCTGGAATGAAACAAATCCACCTTACCTGACTGTTACCTATACTTTACCATCCGAACTTGATCCCTGGTTGACAATCGATAGTGGCACTTCAGTTAATGGTACGATTTCTGCTTTAGGTAACGCT
>QMNP01000124.1 GCA_003647825.1 Candidatus Cloacimonadota bacterium | reverse complement strand
GGAATCTATTTTTACAGGATGAAAACTGGAGAATACGATAAAGTAAAAAAAATGCTGATCCAAAAATAGTATCAGCAGAAAACATCATTAATAATTTTAAAATTTAGCTGTTACTTTAATCATAGGCAGAAATAGCAAATCTGTTTCTAATATAGTTCTAAACTTTTTAAATAAAATGTTTTATGAAGATTTTCCGAAAGATGAGTAAGAAATATGTGATTTAATTTTTTTATATCGTTTTTTGATAATTTAAGTTCATCAAGATAGTTTCCGATTTGAGGTAGATTTTGAAATAGATCACGCATTTCTGAATTAATACGTAAGATATAACTCTCGTGGATGGGACGATAACATTTAGAACAGAGAAAGCCATGTTTTTGGGGATAATATCCCACAAAATCTTTTTCTCTACTACAAATAACACAATTTGATAAATTAAATTCAATACCGACCTCTTTAAAAAGGCCCAATAGAAAGCGCCAGAAAATAACAATTTCATGCTTGTTTACAGTTTTTACATATTTCAGATATTTCTGAAATAATTCATAGATAGCTGCTGCTTCGTCTTCTGCAATTATTATTTGCCTTAGGATTTCTACCGCTGCCTGCATAACAATACCAGTTCTAAATCTGGTTTCAAATAGATGAGCCTTGAGCAATGATGATGATTTGTAAATATACCATTCTGATGTTGGATTTCGATATAATGACAATTCTAATTCGTTAAGAAGTTCTAATTGACCTATAGATTTACTTTTAGCTTTTCGTGCTCCCTTGGCCATTACGGAGATATTTCCGTAGTCCTTACTGAATATCTCTATGATCAGACTTGTTTCTTTAAAAGGTACTTTTCTTAAAATAATTCCTGTTGTATCAATTTCTCTGCTTTTTTCACTCATTGCACAATCATTCTACAGTTACACTTTTAGCCAGATTTCTGGGTTGATCGACATCAAGCCCGCGCAGATTTGCTACATGATAGGCCAGGAGCTGCAAGGGAATAACAGTTAGCAGTGGTTGTAAAGAATGGATTGTTTTTGGTACAAAGATCACATTTTCCGAGATGTCCGAAATTTTATCATCACCCTCAGTAGCAATAGAGATAATCCTGCCTTGTCGGGCTTTAACTTCTTGTAGATTTGAAATGATTTTATCATATATAGCGTCTTCTGGAGCAATAACTATAACCGGCATATTCTCATCAATTAGGGCAATGGGGCCATGTTTCATTTCTGCGGCAGGATACCCTTCTGCGTGAATATAAGAAATCTCTTTAAGCTTCAGAGCACCTTCCAGAGCAACAGGATAATTTGCTCCTCTTCCCAGATAAAGAGCATTACTAGAATCTTTTATGGTTTTGGCAATTTCCAGAATTTTATCATTATCATCTAGAATTCTCTGAATTTTTTCTGGAATTTTTTCCAGTTCTTTAATGAATGATGCTCCAAATGTAGGTGATAGATCTTTCATTCTTCCCAATAAAACACCAAGCAAAGTTAATATAGTAACTTGAGAAGTAAATGCTTTAGTTGAGGCAACTCCGATTTCTGTTCCGGCATGAATATAAACACCACCATCAGATTCACGGGCAATTGTACTGCCGATGACATTTGTAATTCCCAGAACACGCGCACCTTTAGCTTTTGCTTCTCTCATTGCTGCCAGCGTATCAGCAGTTTCTCCGGATTGACTTATAAATAAAACGATCGTATCTGCAGGAATAATAGGATTACGATATCGATACTCACTGGCATATTCAACTTCTACTTGAATACGAGCCAGGTTTTCAATAATATGCTTACCAATCAATGCAGAATGCCAGGAAGTTCCACATGCAATAATTTGTAGTCTTTTTATACGTCGGATCTCCTCTCCAGTCATGCCTAATCCACCCAGTCTAACAGTAGAGAGCTTTTTGTTTAATCTTCCCCGAAAGGCATTATAAACCGAAGTCGGTTGCTCGAAGATCTCTTTCAGCATAAAGTGTTCGTAATCACCTTTTTCAATTGATGACACATCCCAATCTATTTCAGATATTTTTGCATCTACAATTTCATTATCCATAGTTGTGATCTCGAAATTATCGGGAGTGATCGTGACTATTTCATTATCCTGCAAATATATAACTTTATTTGTGTGAATAATAATAGCATTTACATCGGAAGTTACAAAATATTCATTATCACCAATTCCCAGGATCAATGGGCTTCCGCGTCGAGCAGCGACAAGTTTATTGGGATCATTTTTATCGATAACAGCAATTCCAAAAGTTCCTTCCACCAGATTTAATGCTTCCCTTACTATTTCAGATAGATCATATTTATCTTTTGCCAGATGGCCGATAAGGTGTGCCAAGACTTCGGTATCGGTATCACTTTTAAACACATGACCTTTTTCCAGCAGTTTCTTTTTCAAATTCAGGTAATTTTCTATTATCCCATTGTGCACAAGAGCAATGTGATTTTCGCAGCATGTATGTGGATGAGCATTTATGGCAGTAGGTCCTCCATGCGTTGCCCAGCGTGTATGGGCAATTCCCAGCTTACCAGCTATATCACTGGGCGCCGGCAAGCTTCTTTCCAGTTCAATAATTTTACCTGCTTCTTTATGGAGTTTCATTTCTCCATTTTTAGTTAGGATAGCTATTCCTGAACTGTCGTAACCTCTATATTCTAATCGTTTAATTCCTTCTATAATTATTGGAGCAGCATTACGTTTTCCCAGATATCCTACTATTCCACACATATTTATTCCTTCCTTTAAATTTACTTGGCCATTATTTTATATTGTATTTTTCTTTTCAATTAATAATTATTTATTTTTTCGAAAGCTCCATAAATTAAACCCATAATTAATATAGATGGAACTATATACCAGTACGGAATTGTATCTCCGCCAAACATTGTCTTAAGTATGGGAATCTTATCTCCATAACTTGTAACTATCACAGTAAAACTGTTATTTACAAAATGCGCAAACATGGGAATATAAATACTGTTTGTTCTCAGAAGCATGTATCCTAACCACATTCCCAAAAGGGAAGCCGGCAATAACCGGAACGGATCGAGATGGAAGACCCCGAATAAAATTCCGGAAATTATAATAGCTTTCCAGAATCCCTGCTTGGTAAAGGCATTGATAACGAATCCTCTAAATAGTGTTTCTTCACAAATACCGGGTAAAATTCCAATTACGAAAATACTTAGCCAGAAGCCGTGCTGCTGCGCATCCAGGAAGTTCTTCATTCCTTCAATATATGATTCTGAAACTGGGAAGATCAGATTAATCGCCTGGCTGATAACAGCCACAATAATGAGTGCTGGAATAATTGCCAGAAATGCCAGCATAAAGTTCACAGGTTTGGTTGAATTCAAACGAAGTGTACGCTTGATGTCAGTCTTGGAAATTCGCAGAACAACCAAAACCGGTAATAAAATTAAGATCAATTGTGTTTTTACCAATCCGCTCATTATCTCTTTACTTTGCCAACCACCACCAATATAATAAAGTCCCAGAAGCAGAGCTATATAGAAAAGCATCATAAACTGACTTGAGAAGATATTCGTTTTGCTTTTACCCCAGAATTTCAATGAATCATCGTCGGAAGTCCTGAATAATACTTTTTCACTATTAAATAGTTTTATAGAAAGCAATACAACTATTACGTCTAAAATTAATGTCCATCCAACAACAACTAAAAGTAGATTCATATCAAAATTCGAAAGCATGATATCACGGATCAGTAGAGAAAAATTAACAATCGGTATAAAAGCAAATCCCAGGTTCAGTTCGAATCCGGGCAAGAAACTAACCATCGATAACATCATCCCGCCAAAAATGAGCGGCATCTGGTAACTCTGAGCTTCTTTAATATTGCGGGAATAGGTGGAAATCGAGAGTAAAATAGCCGAGAAAAAAGTGATAAGAGGAAGCATTAATACCAATATCAGGGCAAAATTGCCTAATGGAAGCTGAACATTTTGTACTGCCTGACCTGCTTGCGATAAAATGTGTTTGAAAGAAATATACATACTGAAAAGATTGAGTAATACTGTGATAATTGAAATAGTAATAATAGTAAGATATTTCCCCATTACAAGTTCATTTCGGCCGGCAGCACTTACCAATATTGTTTCCAGAGTCCCACGTTCTTTTTCACCTGCAACCAGATCAGAAGCTATCACCGAAGCTCCACTGATCGTTAAGATTATTAATAGATACGGCAGGAATTTTCCCAGAGCAAATCCTACCATTTTTTCTGGAGGTGCTACATTTTCTTCCTTAATTTCTACTGCATTTAATATCTCTTCATTGATATTTAAACTGCGAAGTCTATCTCCGATCATGGTTATTTCTCTATCCTGCAATTCATTTCGGATTTTTTCAAAAGCAAGGGTAGATTTTTCATTTGATCGGTTGTAATAGATATCTGCGTTGAAAACTCGATAACCACCAATTGTAAGACTATCTGAGATTACGATCATTGCCTGAATGGAATTTTCTTCGATCAAATCGATCATAGAGGAATCGGAAAATGTTTCCATTCTCTGCATAACCTGGAAGTTCTCAATTTCTTCGAAACCAGATCGAATCATATTTGAATCAATATCTTCAATATTATCTTGAATATAGATAACCATTTCCTGTTGATCCAATTTCATTTCCTGTCTGGCCATCATTGACGAAAATCCGATCATAATAAGCGGATACAAGATTACTGGAATTACGAATGAAGTGATCACTGTTCTGCGGTCTCGCAATAGATCGAGGAGTTCTTTTTTATAAACTGTTAGAATTTTATTCAGCTTCATCAACAACCTCCTCCTCTTTTGCCTTATTCACAAAGTATATGAAAATATCATCCAGATCATGCAAACTTGTTAGATCTCTGAATTGCTGCCAGCTTCCATCTGCCAGAACAGCACCTTCATGTATCATAATTATGCGATCTGCAATTCGCTCTGCCTCCCGCATAATATGAGTGCTGAAAAGAACGCATTTTCCATCTGCCTTGCATTTATGAATAAAATCTACAATATTTTTAGCTGTAAGGATATCAAGACCGGAAGTAGGCTCATCAAAGATCATTACAGGGGGATCATGAACTATTGATCGGGCTATTGAAACTTTCTGTTTCATTCCAGTAGAAAGAAAATCGATCTTTTTATCCAGGAATTGATGCATATCCAGAAGATCTGATAACGAATTAATTCGTTCAACTATCAAATCATCCGGCATATCGTAGAGTTTTCCAAAATAGGTAATTGTTTCTCGAGCTGTAAGCCTGCCATATAATCCTGTATCACCCGAGAGGAAACCTAAATTAGCCCTGACTTTCTGAGGTTCGGATGCAAGATCAAATCCCTCAATACTGGCTTTTCCATAAGTCGGCTGCAACACAGTAGATAACATTCTCATTGTTGTAGTTTTTCCAGCTCCATTTACACCAAGCAATACTACAATTTCACTCTTGTTAGCTGTGAATGAAAGATCGTTCACAGCAAAGAGATCCTGCCCATTTTTCTGTTGAAATACTTTAGTAAGATTTTCTGCAATGATCATTATACTCTCTCTCAATTCAGTCATTCTGAG
>QMNP01000123.1 GCA_003647825.1 Candidatus Cloacimonadota bacterium | reverse complement strand
AGGGAAAAATCTTTGTGTTGATTCGTGTTCTTAGCGGCAGGTAAAAAATGAAAGAAAAACTGATAGCCACGAAGGGTCACCAACAATCACAAAGGGAAAAATCTTTGTGTTGATTCGTGTTCTTAACGGCAGGTGAAAAATGAAAGAAAAACTGATAGCCACGAAGGATCACCAAAAAACACAAAGGAAAAGAGGAAAAACCTTTGTATTGATTCGTGTTCTTAATGACAGGAAAAGGATTATAAAATGAATTATCCCAAGAAAGTATCGTTAGGAGATATTACGGTTAGAGATGGTTTTCAACATGAAGAAAAATTAATTCCAACCGCTGCAAAACTCTGGCTCAGTGAGCAGTTGATCCTGGCTGGATTTAAAAAGATCGAAGTTACGAATTTTGGTAATCCCAAAGGAATGCCGCAATTTGCAGATGCCGATGATCTGATGAAGGCACTGCACAAAAGCAAGATAGTTAAAGATATCCTGCCAGAAGTGGAAGTTACAGCTGTTACAATCAGGGAAAGAGCTATCGAAAGAGCGATCCAGGCCAAAAAAGAAGGTTGGGGACCTGACAGAATTCTGCTGATGGTTTCTACCAGTGAATCACATCACCGCAAAAATTCGGGAATCAGTTTGGAAGAATATTGGAAGATGAGCGAAGAGTACATCAAAAAGGCCAATGATGCCGGCATCAAAGTCAATGGAACCGTCAGCACAATCTGGGGTTGCCCGATTGAAGGACCTACCGAGATGAAGAAAGCTGTTGAGTTTACCAAAAGATGGCTGGATATTGGGGCAAGTGACGTAGAGCATGCCGATCACGATGGATCAGCATCTCCCGACCGGGTTTATGACTATTTTTCCATGATCCTGGACGAAATTCCTGATACATCAAAACATATTGTTCACTTTCATACAACCAGGGGATGGGGTTTGGTAAATATTCTGGCAGCACTTCAAGCTGGTATGACTCATTACGAATCTACCATGGGCGGAATAGGCGGTCAGCCAGCTAATTTCGTAAGCGGTGTTCCTGTGGCTGGAACAGGTTCTTATTATTACAAAAATCCAAATCTTGTAGGACTTGTATCCACAGAAGATATGGCTGTAATGATGGATGAAATGGGTATTGATACGGGACTTGATCTTGATAAATTGCTGGAAGTTGGAAACATGGTAGAAAGAATTGTAGGCAGAAGACTGCGATCTGAAACCATAAAATCAGGTAGAATTCCAAAGTCATTAACAGGAAGATGATAGATAGAAAGTGTTTTTTTGCAACGAACAAAAACTAACTGAACAAACTTTTTTGTTCGTCTTAGTTAATAGGCACTAAGGAACTTAGTCGTCTTTCTGACGCTTCATTCACATAGTTCTTGGGAAGAATCTCTGGTGTATCCGAGAAGAAAAGCTGCAAGTTCTTCTACGAGACCCTTCGATAGAGAAGCTGTCAGAATTTTTCAGGAAGACAAATACATAAATATTGAAAATTATGAAAATAATCGAATCTGTCCGTGATGCGATGCAGGGTGTGCAGGAATTTATTCCTACCAAACAAAAAATTGAATATATTAATCTTCTTTTACAAGTTGGATTTGATGTAATTGATTTTAGTAGTTTCGTTTCTAAAAGACACATTCCCCAACTGGCAGATGCAGTAGATGTATTGGCTGGATTGGATAAAACTGATACAAGCACCAAACTTCTCGCTCTGGTCGGCAGTAAAAAAGGTGGAGAAATTGCTTCTCAATTTGAAAAAATCGATTACATCGCCTACCCTTTTTCAGTTTCAGAAACATTTCAAAAATTTAATCTCAATTCTGATTTTACAAAAAGTATAGAGACAATTGAGTTCATTCAAAATCAGTGTGTAAAAATAGAGAAAGAAATAGTTTTGTATATAGCCATGGCTTTTGGCAATCCATATGGTGATAAATGGAATATTGATCTTGTTTTTGAATGGATTGATAAATTCAGAAAAATGGGTATAAAGCAGATAACTTTTTCAGATCCCGCTGCTGTGGCAGATGCAGAAAAAATTGCTCTGCTTTTTTCCAGATTCAAAGATGAATATGCTGATTCTGAAATTGAACTGGGTGCTCATATTCATTCCGAACCGGATAACTGGTATGAAAAAGTAGATGCAGCTTACAAAAACGGATGCCGACAGTTCGATACCGTAATAAACGGTTTTGGCGGATGTCCGATGTCCCAAAAGAAATTAATCAGCAACCTGAAAACAGGTGATCTGCTAAACTATTTAGATGCGCAAAACTGTAACTATAATAACTTGGATCTGGAAGCATATCAGCTTGCATTAGAAAAAGCAAACGAGATTTTTCCTAGGCAGAAATGAATGATTTAAATATTTTCAACATTGGTAATTCCTTTTACTCTGATTAAACTTGCTGGCTTTAACAATTCACTTGACGATTTGGCATTTAAAAATTGCATATCATTTATAAAAATGAGATTATTATGAGGATTAATTAATGGCAGTAAATCATAACAAAATCAAAAAATATCAACCCAAAAATCATATCCGAATGGTTACAGCATCATCTCTTTTTGACGGTCATGATGCAACCATAAATATCATGCGAAGAATTATCCAGTCAACTGGTGCGGAAGTGATTCATCTAGGTCATAATAGATCAGTACAGGAAATAGTAGATTGTGCTGTTTGTGAGGATGTGCAGGCAATTGCCATAACATCTTACCAGGGTGGTCATATCGAATTCTTCAAGCATATGCTGGATCTATTAAGAAAGAAGGATTGCGGTCATATAAAAGTATTTGGCGGCGGCGGTGGAGTAATCCTTCCAGACGAAATTAAAGAATTGCACGAATATGGTGTTACCCGAATTTATTCGCCAGATGACGGTAGAGTAATGGGACTTCAGGGTATGATAAATGATATGCTGGAATCTGTTGATGTTCCCACTGGAAAAAATAACAAAACTTCTATCAAAGGTTTGAGATCTAAATCTGATAAAATTAATAATGTAGCCAGGCTCATTTCGGCTGCCGAAAATTATCCGGAAGAAGTTAAAGGTCTCTTGGCTGAAGTCAGCGCTATTGCAAAAAAATCAACAACTCCCGTAATTGGAATAACCGGAACTGGCGGATCAGGAAAATCATCTCTGGTGGATGAACTTGTAAGAAGATTTTTAGCTGATTCTGATAATAAAACAATTGCCATTATCTCCGTAGATCCTTCCAAAAGAAAAACCGGCGGAGCTCTGCTGGGAGATAGAATTCGCATGAACTCTATTAATAACGAAAGAGTTTATATGAGATCACTGGCAACCAGGCAATCAAATTTAGCTTTATCTAAATATGTAAGTGATGCAGTGAATATTGTAAAAACAGCTGGTTATGATCTTGTGATCTTAGAGACCTCAGGCATTGGGCAATCCGATACCGAAATAGTAGATCATTGTGATGTTTCGATGTATGTGATGACTCCGGAATATGGTGCAGCAACTCAACTGGAAAAAATTGATATGCTGGATTTTTCTGATATTATTGCCCTGAATAAATTTGATAAAAGAGGATCACTGGATGCTCTCAGGGATGTAAAAAAACAATACCAGAGAAATCATAACTTATGGGATGATGATCTTGATAGCATGCCGGTTTATGGAACGATAGCTTCACATTTTAACGATCCGGGTGTGAACGAATTGTATCATGCTTTGATGAATAAAGTGCAGTCAAAAACAGGAATTGATTTTTCTTCTACAATCGAACATCCAGATAAGGTTAGTGAAAAGATCTTCATTATTCCGCCCAATAGAACCAGATATTTATCTGAAATCAGCGATACGGTGAGGAATTACAATAACTGGGCAGAAGAACAAAGCGAAATAGCTCAGAAACTCTACAATCTGAAGTGTTCTGAAGAAATGCTTGATGACGCAAAATCAAAACAAACAATAAAACAAAAATATGAAGAAATTGAACTGGAACTGGATGGTTTCAATAAAAAGATCATTGAAAAATGGGAAGAAAAGAAGAAACAGTATAGAGATGATTATTATTGCTTTAAGGTGCGGGATAAAGAGATAAAAATAGAAACTCATTCCGAAAGTTTATCACATCTGCAGATTCCTAAGATTTCCCTTCCTTCCTACAAAGCCTGGGGAGATATTCTTAAATGGAATTTAAAAGAAAACGTTCCGGGTGAATTTCCATTTGCAGCTGGAGTATTTCCTTTTAAAAGAGAAGGTGAAGACCCTACCAGAATGTTTGCCGGAGAGGGTGGACCGGAAAGAACCAACAAAAGGTTTCATTATGTATCGCTGGGATTGCCGGCGAAAAGACTTTCTACAGCATTTGATTCGGTAACTTTATATGGTGAAGATCCTGATAGAAGACCAGATATCTATGGAAAAATCGGCAATAGCGGAGTTTCAATTTCCTGTCTTGATGATCTGAAAAAACTCTATTCCGGTTTTAATCTGTCAGATCCAATGACCTCGGTTTCTATAACAATAAACGGCCCTGCTCCCATGATGGTTGGCTACTATTTCAACGGTGCTATCGATCAGCAGTGTGAACTCTACATTAAAGAGCATAAAATGGAAGCGGAAGTTGAAAAGAAAATTGCAGCGATCTATAAAAAGAAAGGAACAAAACGACCTCAATACCAGGGAGAACTGCCCGAAGGTAATGATGGTTTAGGGCTTATGCTGCTGGGAGTTACAGGAGATCAGGTTCTGCCGAAAGATGTTTACGAAAAGATTAAGAGGGAAACTCTTTGCCGGATCAGGGGAACGGTTCAAGCGGATATTTTAAAAGAAGATCAAGCTCAGAATACCTGCATTTTTTCCACAGATTTTTCACTGAAAATGATGGGTGATATCCAGGAATATTTTATTGAAAATAATATTAGAAATTACTACTCAGTTTCTATATCCGGCTATCATATTGCCGAAGCTGGTGCCAATCCGATTACTCAGCTTGCACTAACACTGGCTAATGGATTTACCTACGTGGAGTATTATGTATCTCGAGGAATGGATATAAATAAATTTGCACCGCATCTTTCCTTTTTCTTCTCCAATGGTCTTGATCCTGAATATTCTGTTTTAGGAAGAGTAGCCAGACTTATCTGGGCAAAAGCCATGAAGTTAAAATATAAAGCAGATGCTCGATCTCAAAAACTGAAATATCATATTCAAACTTCTGGAAGATCACTTCACGCTCAAGAGATAGATTTCAATGATATTCGTACAACCCTGCAGGCATTGTATGCGATCTACGATAATTGCAACTCATTGCATACCAATGCCTATGACGAAGCAATTACAACTCCAACCGAAGAATCTGTGCGAAGAGCAATGGCAATTCAGATGATCATTAATCATGAATTGGGACTGGCTAAAAATCAGAATCCTCTGCAGGGAGCATTTATTATTGAGGAGTTAACAGACCTGGTAGAAGAAGCCGTAATGGCAGAATTTGACAGGATTACCGAAAGAGGTGGAGTTCTGGGAGCTATGGAAACCATGTATCAACGCAGCAAGATCCAGGAAGAATCGATGCATTATGAAATGATGAAACTTTCCGGTGAGCTTCCCATAATGGGAGTAAATACATTTATCTCTTCCAAAGGTTCTCCAACTATCTT
>QMNP01000122.1 GCA_003647825.1 Candidatus Cloacimonadota bacterium | reverse complement strand
GGAAGCATCCCACAAAATGTTACCACTACTATCTAATTTCTGCGCATAGATATCACCAGCATCTTCATTTCGAAAATCTACCCAGGCTATTACAACGCCGCCGTCACCTACATTTATAACAACAGGATCTTCCTGTCTGTTTATCATGCCGTTTACCAGAACTGCTTCGTCACCCCATACCATATTTCCTGCCGCATCAACTTTCTGTGCCCAGAGATCACGATCACCAAATCTGGTATCAGACCAAACATAAATTACACTGCCGTCTTCCATTGGGGCAGCTGCTCTTGACCACTCAATGTTCACCCCTTGTCGAATTGTAACTTTTTCTGACCATTGGATTTGGGCAAAAACTTGAGACAGGGTTAGAACTAAAATCATTATTACAAAAATCTTCTTCATTTGTGTACCTTCCATTTATTTTATTAATAGCATTTTTTTTATTTCCAAATGCTTACCTGCTAAGAATTTATAGAAATAAACCCCGCTGGCAACTTTTTTATTGTTTGCGTCTGTTCCATTCCAGATAGTCTGATAAAATTGCGGTTCCTGATATTCGTTTACTAAAGTCCTTACCTTTTCACCTTTTACATTAAAAATAATAATAGAAACCTTTGCTTCTTCAACTAGTGAATATCTTATAGTTGTCACAGGATTAAAGGGATTGGGGTAATTTTGATAGACTTCAGTAACGATCGGCAGAATATCATTTGCGTTAACAGGTTGTTCACCCGATCCCGTGAGAATAATCTCTGAAGTTAGATTCAAAGGATCATTGTGATTCATGACCAGAGTGTCGGTTTCTGTTCCAACGCTGTCTGGAACAAATGTAATATACAATTGTTCAGACTCACCCGGATTGATAATTAATTCTTCTACAGAAACGAAAAACACATCTGAACTCAAATTAATTTCCGTAATATTAAGTTCGGCTGTACCTGTATTAATAATTGTAAGACTATCAACAATATCTTCTCCTATATAAACAGATCCAAAATCTACTTCTGACGAAGAAAGATCGATTTCAGGATACAAAGGTTCACCCGATAGCTCAACTTCTATCTGCGAATTTTCCGGATCGTTATTGTAGATAATCATTGTTGCTATAGAAGCTTCTGTATCAATTGGAGTATAAACAATATTAATTTCTTGCGATTCCCCCGGTTCTACGAAGAACTCATCCAGATCAGCAGAAAAGACATCAGAATTTAGTTCTACATTTGATACATGCAGTATTAAACTACCAAGATTTGAAACAATTAATGTTTCGGTATCCTGCTCACCAAGAACAACACCACCAAAATCGATACTCTCAGTAGAAAGATCTATGTTTGGAAATTGATTATTTCCAATCAGATCAATTTCGGCCTCAGGATTCATCTGATCGTTATTGAAAATCGTCATTGTAGCAAAATAAGGAGTTGTTAACAATGGAGAAAAAGTGATATACAGTTCTTCATAATTTCCCGGTTCTATAGAGAAATTCGTCATATTAATCGAGAATTCACTTTCTGAGATATCAATATCTGTTATATTCAAGATCTCATTTCCGATATTAGATACTACCAGAGTGTCCGTAACTTGTTCACCTACAACCACGTTACCAAAATCGATGCAGTCTGTAGAAATATCTAAAACTGGAAATGATCCGGCTATCGTTAAATTAATCGGGATAGTTACGGAAGAAGCATCAGGATCATTTGTAACCAATATAATATCACACGAAAATTGATCTGGTATTAATTCCGTAGCATCAACAAAAATTTCAATTTCAGCAGATTCACCTTGTTCAATATAGCCGTAGGTAGGATCTATCTGCATCCAGTCAACTATCTTCCTGAAGATAACACAGAATTCATTTTCTACAAAAGTTCCATTGTAAACTATCTGCAAAGCATCGTTTGCATCATTATCCTGCATTCCTATCGTAGCTGAGTCGATATCGCCTGTCATCTCTCTGTATTGGAAGACAATATCTCCGTTGGGATATAAGATCAATTGGAAATCATAAGTACCTGTATAGTTCCCGGCAGTGTGTACAACATCATCATACCAGACAACTAAACTATCTGTGGTACTATAATAGAAAACGTTTCCGCCGCTTATTGGATCAAGATCGTCCCAGAAGGGCATAATCGCTGGATTTGGTGCATAAGGATGCGGAAGACTTAAATTATTCGCAGTAGAATTATCTTCTCCAAAACCAATCCAGCCATTTGGATTTATACGGAAATTCGGATAATACGTTCCATAATAATAGAAATTGAATCCTATTGGTATAAGATCTGTTCCTGTATTGTTACTGCTGAAAGTAACTTCTGTCCCTACTTCTGAAATGTCGCGCCAGTTATAATCTGGTCCATCCGGTTCATTACTGTCGAACCACTCATAACCAAAATCATCGGGACCGCCATGTCCCCTGCCAGGATCATCTGAATATCCTACGTAACTTTTAGATAAACTATAGATCAGGTTAGCTTCACCAATATTTGAGATCTCTAAGTATTGAGAACCAGAGGTTCCAGGTTGCAGCATGAAATTAAAACTATTTTGACTCAAATCCAGTATTGGTGGAGATTGAGCACCACCCCCCATCGTAGTAAACTTGATCGCCAGATTGTTTTGCAAGGTTGCTGCAGCAGTTGGATAAGTGTTGTTGTATGTGAATTCAAGACCTCTCGCTCCTGTATGGTCTTCTAGCCCTACTGTGGCATACTGACCATGCTGCATTGGATATCCACCATAATTCCCTGAGCTGCTGTTAGTAACATTTAAATATTGGAATACTATTTCAGCATCACCTGACGGTGTAGGGTAAACAGCCGGATCATAGATAATTACCTGGAAAGTTTCTTCTGAATTTGCAAAATCTGTGTGCACTCGTGACCATTCAATTATGAAGGCATGCTCAGCGAGATCATAGTAATAAAGTACAGAACCACCGGTTGTTACCAAATCATCCCAGAAAGGTGCTATCATTGGCGAAGGTCCCTGTGGAGCGGGGATTTGGGAATTCATAAATGAAGCCTGTTCTGATCCTCCAGGAGCAATCCATCCATTGGAACAAACTGAGATCATATCGTAATTCACACCATAGAAATTGAAAGTAAACGGCATTGCAACATCGTCAACAGCGCCAGTATCACCACTATCATAAAGAGGAATCGATGTACCAGAACCACCGTAGCTTGGATCAATTTCCAACCAGTTGAACATGGGATGCAGATCATAGGTTTCATCGTTACTATCGTAGGCATAATAGCCATAACTATCCGGCCCCAACGGATCTAAAACTGTAACGATTCCCACATCTATTAAGAACGTAATTGTTTGATAAAATCCACTTCCATTTGAAAGTTCCAGATTAAATTCTATTTGAGATCCATTTATACAGTGTGAGTCGGCGGATAATTCAAACCTGCTGGCATCATTGTCACCGCTTTGTCCTGGCAGGATATCTACGAAGTCAGCAATACTGTCGATAAGCGTTATATATTCGTTTTCGCTGCTAAGTTCACCTTGCAAGCTGGTAGATTCAGCAGATCCAGAATTAAATAGCGAAACAACAAGTTCAACTGTATCACCGGGATTTAACATACCATTTGCATCTATTATTGTGTAATCTGAAACATCTAAATTTGCAGCTGCAATTGGTATAAAAATATGATCATCCCATTGATTTCCACTGGAATCCAGGATATCAAGATCAAGCTGTATTACTTCCCCGCCAAGCACATTTTCATCTACAGAAAATTTATAAGAATCAGCACAGTAATTTGTGCTGCCAGAATCTATATTCCCATAATCTTCTGTATTATCGTCTATCGTAATAAATGAAACTTGTGAAGAAATTGTAGCAGAAACATTGTTAGCCGTTTGACTTCCATAATTTTTCAAGCCAACCTGTAATTCAATATTTTCTCCGGGATTAACTAAATCATCATCATTCCCATTGGAATATCCATTGTTATCATCGTCGATCACAATTCCGCTTTCACTGATGAATAATGGTTCTGAGATCACCTCAAAAGAACCTAAATGCGGTATGTTATTGTGATGAGTAATAGTAAGATCAACTGTACCTAAAACTGCATCTTCCATAGGCAAATATACTAAACCTTGCTCGTTGGTATAGCCCCGCTGAACGAAGTCTTCGTTTTCCATATATGCTGTAACCCAGGCATTTTCAATCGGATCGCCGCCATCATCAAGCACGGAAACCTGCAAAAAATTCGCACCCAGATTTATACTTGCATCATAAGTTATATCCATTGGTTGTGGAACTCCAGTCCAAAGCTCAATGCTAGGATCGCCCATTAGTGTATTCCAATGAGAGAAAATCGAAACGCGTGAACTGGGATCTCCTGGAAAGCTGTTAAAAAGATGCAGTTTCCCTCTAAGCAGAGCTCCTCCAGGATTATATATTTTATCTGCAAAAACACCGTAATACGTTCCGGCATCGGTACAGTTATTGAACATAGTATGGGTTCCCGAAGTCGCTGTACCAATAGCTGCAATGGCTCCTTTGAGTGATGTTGCTGAATTGCCGGCTCGAAGAAAAGTTTCACTTCGGCTTGGAGAATATGATGCAAAAGAACCGGTATCACAGGTCATAAAAACAGCAAACGGTAGCATAAAGCCATTATTCAAACCATTGATGCTGGAGTTATCAAAGCCACTCATTCCAATATAGCCGCGATAATTAAGATAAGATACACCTGCATTTAAGGCACTTGTCATTGTAGATGAATATCCGCCGGAATATGCTTCGGAAAATTCAAAATCGGGAACATAATATTCCATCATTTCTTTTATCGCTTGTTTGGTAAATACACATGATGGTCCGGAAGAACTTGGGTCTCCTGCCATAACAGCCTGTTCATACCAATCTGTATTCCCTAAATAGGGTTCCCGCTCATAATTCAATATTTTTGATACGATGATTTGTAAGTGAGTTATAGTTTCAAATGATAATCGCCCGATTATTACATCGGCTAAAATATCATTTCCTTCCAACTGCGAATAAGGATGATCTCCTTCTCCTCCATAACCAGAGAAATTTTCAAAAAAAGTAGGTAATCCATAAGTTCCTGACACATCCCCGGCAATAGCAACAAACTCGGGAGGGTTTTCCCAGGTATCGTAAGCATTTTGAATGTAATTTTTAATGCTACCTGTGCTTGTACCAGTTTCTGCAGAACTCACAAGGTGAAATTCGAAACCTTTTCTTACCTTCCAATCTTCAATATATTCCAAATACGTTTGGGCTGTATTGTCATCTCTATAAATTAAGAGGTAGCATGGGTCCTGATAAATGTCGTCAGTATTCCTTACAATTTCATCATAATTTTCTATTACCGCTTTGTACAAAGGTTCAAATGAGCGAGATAACTTTCGAGATGATAGTTTGGGATTAATGCCCTGGTTAGATGTGTCTGTATTAATAGTTACCCTTATATCGTGATAGACTTTCAATTCGTGAGAATCAGGATCATATTGAAATGGATTAATCGTTACACTTACAAGTCGAATATCTCGGAAGATAACTGGTTCACTTACTTCCACGATCTGCTTTGGAAAAACTGATTTTCCATTGTAAAATTCTTCATTTCTAATGAATTCTGCTCTATTGG
>QMNP01000121.1 GCA_003647825.1 Candidatus Cloacimonadota bacterium | reverse complement strand
TGTTGGTGTTATCAGTCTGTTTCGTCTGAACCTAACGGTTCAAACTTTTGGTTGGTTCGTTTCCAGGCGTGATCGTTCCGATCCCGCAGCTTGCGCAGAACATTACAAGCAATCGAAAAAAAAATAAAAAAAATCGAGTGGTGGCGTCACAATTTCCAAACATATGGGATATGTATATAGAGGATAGATAAAAAAAATAATAGGAAGAGAGTGCATCGAAATAGCGAAGGTCGGCCCTTTTATTATTTCTCCACAACACTCTTCCCGATGCACAAGTTAAGTAATAGTATTGGGATGTCAAAATATTTGTGGACTCTCTTCCTTCAATTTGCAGTGAAGGGGGATAGATTATGTTATTCATTATCTGTAAGAATAAGTTTGTTTGATAGATCATTTTAGATTTATCATTGGATTTTTGATTAATTAGTAGTAAACAAAATTCTTAAAACAAATTTATGGAGGAAAAGATGAAAAAAAAAAGTATTATTGTGTTAATGATAATGATTCCCGTGTTTTTATTATCAGTTGTTTTAAATGTAAAACAAGATGGAACTGGTGATTACACATCAATTTCTGGTGCATTTTATGATGAAGATATGCAATCTGAAGGTGGAATCATCTACGTTTCCCCAGGTATATATTGTGCTCAATATTATTACTTGCCATCTTCTATCGAAGTTGATATTGATATAATCGGCATTAACAACGAAACTTGCATAATTGATGGAAATGGTTCAAGTAATGCAATGGAAATTATCAATGTGAGTTCAAATTTTGTTATAAAAAATTTTACAATTGAAGATGGTGATTATACAGGAATTAAGATTAGTTCTGGATCATATGGTTTTAGTACTATTGAAAATTGTATAATTACAGATTGTTGTAATGCAGCATATCCAATTTATCAAAAATCAGGAATAGTGTGTCATGGGAATGCGATAATTCAAAATAACACTTTCACTGGTATTGAAAATGTTTGGGCCTACTATGCCTGGCAAGATTATAGTATAGGCGGTGCCATTTATATTGATTTTCACACTAGTTCAATAAGCAATGGATATGTACAAATCATGAACAATGATTTCATAGATAATTTTGCTGCTGATTGTGGAGCTATATATGCTACTTCAAACCAAAAAATTTCAGTTTCAAACAACTATTTTGAAGGAAACGGAGTCATTGAAAGTATGTATCTTCAGAATTTACCTAAAAATTGTGTAATAGCAGCATTTGAGGATTGTAATAGTGTTAGTTTTTATAATAATATTTGTTATGAAAATGCATATCTGGATATCCAAGGACCAAATTTAGAACAACACAGTCTTAAATTTAAGGATTGTGCAATTGCTGAGATATTTAATAACACGATAACTCAAAATCTAAATAGTACTGAAATTGAAGGTATTAATGGTATAGTAATAGATGCTACTGATGATGAGGGTGACTACGAAATTGTAAATAATGCCATTTATGCAAATTTGTCAGGTATCGTTTGTTCAAATAACGACTACAATTCTTTAACTATTGATTACAATAACGTGTATGATAATCCACCTTATTCTAATGGATCAAATAATTATTGTAGTGTTACAGCAGGTTCTAATGACATTTCAAGCAATCCGCACCTTGCATCAAATACATTTTCTCCTATATGGAGTTCTACCACAAAATCCCCCTGTATCGATACCGGTGATCCTACAATAACAGATGCTGATGATACTCGTTCCGATATTGGTGCTGTATGTGCAATTGATCATAATTATGACTTGATCGAACTTCCTGATCCTTCGGTGGATAATGGTCTAAAATGGCTCTCTTTCCCCTCATTAGATGATGTTCATTCGACTTCTACTTATGATCCCGATAAAGCAGGCGATTTGCTCTTTGATATACTTGATCCGTATGAAGATTCCGAATTGGAATATGTTAGCCATGAAAATGACTATTTTGTATGGAAAGAATTTGGCTCGTGGCAAGGTACAGAATACATATTCTCCAAAACCGATGGCTACATTTTCCAGATGAATGAAGCAGCAACTTTGGAGATCAGCGGTTTTAAAGTATCGGATAATACTCATATTCAACTTGATGGAAATTCCTATGAAAATTGGATCGGTTATTGGTTGGAAGAAAACCAGACGCTTTCTGATGCCTTTGGTGATGAGTGGGAAAATGGCAATATTTATTCTATCAAACACCAGGACTGGAGTGCTTATTACAGCGAAGGGACCTGGAAATATAAGACATCGTATGAAACAGATGATCCACCAACTTTATCTTATGCGGATATGGTTAAAGTTAAATGTCACAATACAATAAGCAGCTTCTGCTGGGATAACGGTACACCGGGAGATTCGAAAAGTACATTTGCTGATCCAGAATACTACAGCTATGAAGAACAGATCGATTATATTCCGTTATTCATCGAACTTGATGAAACCGATCTTCCCCAGGAAATAGGTGCTTTTGTGAGTGATGAATGCATTGGAGCAACGGTAGTGGAAAGTGATCTTACTCAAATCAATGCCTACACAACGTCTGTTAATCCAGGAGATATTGAACTTGAATTATACTATGGTTCCAGGAGTGCTATGCAAAACAAAACTATTGCAACTTACAAATGCGTAAGCAGTAATGATCCAGAAAAAATACAGCAATCACTAAATACCGGAGAAAATGCAGAAGCCTGGTTTGTTTCGCTGAGAGAAGATTCTTCAATCATCCCATCAGCAATAGAATTAACTTTAACTAACTACCCCAATCCCTTCAATCCGACAACAACGATTTCTTACAATATTCCACAAGATGGAAAAGTGTCTTTGGAAATCTATAATATAAAAGGACAACATGTAAGACAATTAGTTTCGGGTTCTCAACCAGAAGGAAATTATGAAGTTGTTTGGAATGGCAAAGATAACATTGGTAAACAGGTCTCCAGTGGAATCTATTATTTTCGCATAACAGTATGTGGCAAGACGCTTAATAAGAAAATGTTAATGTTGAAATAATTGTAATAATCCTTGCGTAGGTTGTGGAACCTTCACAACTTCTCGACCTTCGCAAGGTTATTTGCATTCTCGACTAGATTGGGAATTTATGGTGATCCACAGTCAAGCTGAGGATGACAAGAAGAGGATATTATGAAAACCAAAATTATACTTTTGTTCGTTTTTGCTGGTATTTTTTCGTTACTAACATCCACCACCTGGGACATCAAACAAGACGGCACTGGTGACTTCACGACCATCCAAGAAGGCATTAATGCTTCCACAGATTCTGATACCATTCTCGTTTATCCCGAAACCTATTTTGAAAATGTGTATATTGAAAACAAAAACATCACTTTAGCAAGTTTGGAACTCACTACAGCAAATCCTCAATATATAAACTCAACAATCATTGATGGTCAGGGAATTGAAAGCTGCATATATATAAATGAATGTCAAATTGGTGTAACAATTCAAGGTTTTACTTTGCAAAATGGATCGGGTTTTCTTAATAATTCCAATTGTAAAAATGGAGGGGGGATTTATTCCATTTATTCACATCTGTATATCGTGAGTAATATTATTAAACATAATGTTGCATCAATAGGTGGGGGTATTTTTTCTGCATTATCTGACATAATTTTGGAAAATAACAATATTTATCAAAATTCTGCAGCACATGGCGGAGGTCTTTCACTTGCGGACTCGAGTTTTATTACGTTTGATGATGTAAATAAAAATTCAATTTTCAATAACAATGCAGCATCGGGCTATGATATTTTTGCCCAGCATTGCAATTATGTTCATGTAATTCTTGATACTTTTTCTGTTCAAATTCCGGACGAATATTATGCTAAATCTTTTGATCAGTTCAGCCATTATAACACCTATTTTACATTCGATATTGAAGTTGGTTTACATGATTTAATCCCAAATGATCTGTATGTTTCGGAAGACGGCGATGATACCAATTCCGGCCAATCATTTAATGAACCTTTGAGAAATATCTCTACAGCAGTCAGGTTGATCGATGTAAGTGATGGTGCAAATAGAACTATACACGTCTCATCCGGTACATATTCACACACATCAAATCAGCAGATTTTTCCTTTTGGTTTCAAGAAGAATCTATTAATAATTGGTGAAGATAAAACTAATACAATTATAATAAACGATTTTTGCCCATCAACAATAAGGGGATTTAATATAGAAGGATATTCTGAAATTATGAATTTTAGTTTTTTTCTTGATTATGAATTTCCATATTCCTTATTTAGTATTGTTTTTAGCAACAACTTCAAAATGAAAAACTGTAATTTTTCAGGACAATCAGGTAATTTCTTCAATGTAATTGCGGAAAACGAATATGTAGAAATAGAAGATGTAACAGTTCACGATGCGTCAACTCAAGACTTTCCTGTTTTTATGTGTTTCTCATCAAATGGCAGAATGAACAATGTGACATTAGATAATTGTGATGTAATAAATGTACCATATATTGTAAATTCAACGTTAGAATTATCGTCAAATGGTGAATTTGTTTTAGAAAACTGTAAATTTATTAATAACGATGCTTCATCATCGTTAGGTTACAATGCTGCAAATATAAGTATTTCAGAATTTTATCCTCATGTTTCTACAAAGAAAATAATAAACTGCTTATTTGCTGATAATAATGCTGAAGGTGGTTATAATGTTCGTATAAACGGAGAAGGTGAGTATTATTTCAGTAATTGTACTTTTACTAATAACAATTCAAATTTGGCTACATTACGAGTAAATGGAAATGTACATATCAATAATACAATTATGTTTAATCCAGATAATGCCTATGAGATTTCGATGTATCCAGCCAGCAGTGGATTTATTAGTACACTGGATATAACAAATTCAAATATTCAAGGTGGAGAGATCGGAATTTATAATTCGGGAAATCAGCAGATCGTGAACTGGAACGAAGGCAACATCAATGAAGAACCTTTGTTTCTACAATCAGGAAATGATCCTTACCAACTAACCGTGTATTCTCCTTGCATAGATACAGGCACAGCAGATACTACTGGTTTATTCATTTCTCCCTGGGATCTTCTACACCATGAACGAATTTGGGATGGTGACAATAACGGAACAGCCATTATTGATATGGGCTGCTATGAATTCGGAGCAGATTCTGTTGGGATAATCCAAAGCCAAATACCGCAAATTCCATTTCAAATGACCAATTACCCGAATCCATTTAATCCTGAAACAAAAATCGCATTCAATCTTCCTGTGTCTGGTAAAGTTAAGCTAGAAATTTTTAATATCAAAGGTCAGAAAGTTAAAACCTTGATGGATTGCAACACCTCAGCAGGAAAATTCGAACTTGTCTGGAATGGTAGAAATGATGCAGGAAAAAGAGTGGCCAGCGGTGAGTATATTGCGATGCTTAATTTGAATGATAAGTTTAAGTCAAAAAGGAAATTGCTGCTTCTTAAATAGAGATGGATGAAAGTTGCTTGTAACAAACGTGCCCACAATCAGCTAGAAGAAAAGCAAGAAGAATCGTGGCGCACGCGAAACATTAATCAACATTCCGCTTCGCTCCATGTTGATTAACGGCCGGCGTGACACTATCAAAAACTCGCAAACGGAACGAAGCGAAACGTTGTTTAAAAATGCGTCCACGGAAACTCGC
>QMNP01000120.1 GCA_003647825.1 Candidatus Cloacimonadota bacterium | reverse complement strand
TCCGCAACTTCTGGAGAAGTAACAATATATCTATCCTGATCGAATGATCTATCCTGCTGTTGACAGCCGATAAGTAACAACAATATGAAAAACAGGACAACTACTTTTTCAGACATAAAAAAATCCTTTTTCTTCTTTGCAGCTCGTCAGCAAATAAATAAAAGGATAAATACCTGGCTCAGCGATTTGCATGACTCCGGAAAATCGTATGAACAAAGCATGAATGGCAGGTTTCCTGGCTTGCAGATTAATAATATTTGAGCCTTCCCGTACAAAAGTACAGTGACCCAAATTTTAATGCGAACAATTCTGCTTACAGTGGCGGAGACCGCTCCCGATTTCAACGGGATTCCCTTTTACTCTCGCACCATCAAGCTACACTCTATAAATAATCAGCTCTAAAACTGAATACTGTTTAACAATTTATTTATACATTCTAGTGTCAAGTTAGATTAAACTTGTCATCCTAGATTTTAAACTTATCTGTACAATTAAAATCCATACCGACATCCAATATATAGATTTATTCCTTCTTTGGGAATGACGTAGTATTCACTGTATTCAGTATCTAATAGATTTTCTGCATATCCGAAAACTGAGAAACTATCATTATATTTATATTCTAAATTTAAATTAACCTGTAGGAAATCATCTATTCTGTCTCCCGAAATATTAATTCTATCTGCCAAGAAATTTAGTTCTAAATTACTTGCAAGAGCACCATATTGCTTGTAGATAGAATTGAGCAATTTCAATTTCGGTTCGAAATAGAAATTTTTATCACAAGTTATGTATTCAATGGAATTTTCAAATTCGAATTCATGCAGCTTCCAATAAACATTTGCTACAAAAGCTTGTATAAATAAATCATTATAAACCTGGATAGGTTCACCACGACCCAACAAATACATTTCCTTATCTCTTACAAATTGTGGATTGTAGTAAATTGTAAATGGCAGCGAATTTACATTGTGTAATGCTACATAAGCATTTAACTGTTTCTTTTTCTGCAAGTTCTTTTTATTCTTAAAGGTTTGTTCTGTGTTTGCTTGACCAGTGATTTGATAGCATCTGTTAATATATGTTTCTCTTCGATTTAGATTCGAAATTTGTGGAAGATTGGCTAACTGAATTTCAACTCCTTTAGAAATCTTAAAAGATCGATCAAAAGAAACTGAAGGATACAAATGAAAGTCATCGTATCCGAGCCATAACTGTGGTTTCCCAAGCTTAATGTCATTCAAACCAAAACTGGAAAAACCGGAGAAAGCATGATTAAGATATTCAGCATTTACGTGTGAATTATAATCAGTAGATTGTTCTGCAATATTAGCAGAAAGGTTAAAATCCTTTTCACTTTCACTGTTTTGCTTGGTATTTAAATATTTAAATGACAAATCTATGTTTGAATCGAAAGGTATAATTTTTTCAATTTTATAAGCGGGAAATGAAATACCAAAATTGTATGAAGTGATCTTTGTTTCATATAAAATATCTTTTTGGTCAAGATCGTTGTACGTTAAATCAAATTCATAGCCCATAAATTTTGGTTGCCAGCTAATAACAATATTCTGCTGATCCCAATCTTCATCGATGTTGTGGAAATCATATTCCGCAGAGAAGTTAAAGATTTCATTTTGGGAATAAACAGCATTTATGCGAGTAGACGAAATCCCACCCAGAGCTTGAAAAGCTAATTTAGAACCAGTTTCAGGAATTTGGTTGAGAATTGAAGCAGGTTGGAATTGCGGTTTGAAGCCCAGTTCTGTCTCTGAATTTACTGTATTGTAAAAGGCAAAATCCCTCTGGTAAGAAACACTGTCGGTAAGATTGGAAGATTCACCTTGAATTATCACATTTCCCAGATCAAGATCAGGATCAGATTGAGCAAAAAGCTGCCAGGAAACTGAAAAAATTATTATTATAAGAAGGTGTTTCATTATTCCACCTCCTTACTCAGTTTCGCATTAAAATCGTTTATCTCCTGCTCTGAAAGATCTTTTTTGATCGTATCAAATAGCTGTTCAGCTTCATCAATACGACCTGACTTTAGATAAGCATCCAAAGCCATTTTCTCGGCCTGGATTCTAATGCTTTGAAATTCCGGGAAGAGATAACGAACTCGCAACAATTCAGGAACAGCATTGTCCATTTCTCCATTAATATATAGCTTGTATCCTTTCAGAAATTGAACATTTGCCTTGATAAGATCATTCTTACTTTTGCCAAGTTCTTTTAGTCGATCTTCAAATCCAGTCCGGTTATTTTTAATCTGCCATTGAATAAGATAAATATCTGCAAGTTCCAGATATTCATCTTCAGCAAATTCTTTGAATCTTGCCTGATCATTTTGAAAGTAAATATGGTCAGTAGCAATTTCCAATTCAAGTAATTTTGTCCACACATCCATTCGCTTTGTAAGCTGTGAAGCCAATCTAAGTTTTTCTATTCCAGCATCAAAATCGTTTAGAGTTAATTTCATCAAAGCCCAGTTGAATAATACTTCCGCTGAAGGTTTATGTGAACCCAATTGCTGAAAGATCTTCTCCGCATTTTCATAATCATTCAGTTCCGCATAAGAAAGAGCTTTTATTAGATTCACGTCTGAAAGTTTAGAATAATCTGGTGATAATTTACTAATTTCATCAGCAACTGCGATACATTCCTGCCAGTTTGTTTTAGAGTATTGATAATGCAGTTTTCTATCCAGCAATTCCAGTCGAAAATCCACATTATTTGATGATTTTAACAACTCATCTACAATAGCCAGAAAATCAACTTTTTCATCTTGTTCCGCCGCCCATCTTAATCCATTTAAAGAATTTGTAAGCATTTTGCTTTCTGATTCTGGAGTGATGAGTTTTTGATAATATTCTGCTGCTGACGCAAAATCTCCCAGATTATAGTAAGAATCAGCAATTCCCAACTGAACCGAAGGGACATCTTTTGAATCATTAAAATTCTGTAAGAATTGTTTGTAAACCTCGATAGACCGCACAAAGTCCTCTGCACTAAACGCTGCATTTGCAGCTTTAATGAGATAATTTTCCGGTGAACTGGTGGAGCCGGAAAGCCTGCTGTACAGCTGAGAAGCTTCTTTAAATCTTTTCATTTGATATAAAGTCCAGGCTTTACGGGAAAGTGCTATTTCCTGTGCGGCATCACCTATGGCATATTCTTCCGCAAATTCAAATGCCTGCAACGCTTTATCAAGTTTTCGAATTGCAAAATTTGCATTTCCTTCCAAGAGAAATTTTTCGAAAAGGTATTTACTTTCATTAGGAATATTAGCCAATGATTCCAATGATTTGTGATAATTTTTATTACGGAAATGTATTCGAGCAATTCTCTCCCAGGTGTAGCCAACGTCACAAACACCTTTCAGCGCTTCATTAAAATATGTTAAGGCTTTTCCCAGTTTTTCTTGTCGGAAAGCAATTTCTCCTAAATAATAATTACTCATGCCCACTTTCGAGCTTAAGGGAAATTCACTGATTAATTTACCGAATTCTGCTGCTGCTTCGGTAAGTTTTTTTGCTTCAAATTGAAGAAGCCCTATCTTGAAAATTGCTTCATCTGCAAATGCACCATGGGGGAATCTCTTGATGTAATTTCTAAAAGTTGTTAAAGCATCAAGAGGCTGCTGATCCAGATAATAAGATTCTCCCATCAGGAAAGTATTTTTCTCCTGAAACGAAGCAGTAAAACCGGGAGAATTAAGCTCAATAGCTTTAGCAGCTGCCTGCGAGAAATCATTTAATGCAGCAGAATACTCATTGGATTTGAATTTATTGTATCCCAATAGATAATAAGCAATTGGAGTAAATTCAGAAGTTGGGAAATCAGCGGTAAACCTCTCCAGCATTTCATTTGCTTTTAGAGTATCTTCTTCAATTTTAGCCAAATAAAAATAGCTGTTTGCTTTTATTTCGGCATCTGACGAATTTTGTAGATTTAAAAGAATTTCTGAAGCTCTTTTCTTATCACCCTTTTCAAAATAACTTAATGCAGTATAATAGCGGCTTTTTTCTTGATTCACCTTATTTAGATCATCAATTGCTTTAGAATATTCTTCCAGATTATATTCAGCAATTCCTCGTAAGATATAATAATCTGAGAAATATTGCGAATTTGTATTTAAATTTGGAATCCGTGTATCTAATATTTTCTGCCATCTTTCATTTTGGAGACTAAAATTATTATATGTAATTACAGATCGTTGATTGGCTTTTATTTCCAAATCCAAATCGGCCATAAGTTTATCTGCCCTTTCCTGCTGATTCAAGGCAATCAACGACTTCAGCAAGGCAAGGTTAAGATCAGGATCATTCTGCTTAGAAGCAGCCATATCAAACAATTCCAAGGCTGATTCATGATCATCCCTTCCAGCTAAGATCATACCTAAAAAATACTGCGCTTTCCAGCTTAATTCGTGCTTAGAATTCTCTGAAATAAATCTTCTAAATATTTTTTCCGCTTCATCTATCTGTTTCAGGAAGTATTTACATTGAGCACTTCCCAGTAAAACATCTGCTCGAATTGTTGGATTAATATCAGGAGAATTTAAAATTGAAAATTCAGAATCTGCTTTTTGATATTCTTGAAGTGACAAGAATGAATTTGCCAGCAGAAACCTGGCATCATTTAAGTAAGTACTCTCAGGGTTGTTTTGAATGAACCTTTGTAATTCTGTACTGGCAAGTTTGAAATTTCCATCAGAGTATAAACCAATTGCAAAACGCAGATCATCAATAGGTGATCCAGATAAACAAACGATTAACATTACGAAGAATATTGATAAAACCAACTTTCGCATTTTTATCCTCTATTACAACTTTTTCATTAATTGTGGTACGATTCCCTGCATCAATTCGAAATCATTTATCTTTACAGATTTCACATTATCTGAGTTAAAACCTGTACCCAGGTGCAAGCATGTTTTATTAAGACTCTGCAACAATCCAGCCAAACTAGCGTCTGTTGTTAAAAACAGATTGCAGGATATAGCATATTGATAAAGCTGGAGCAGAGTTTCCAATTCTATACTTTCCAAGTTAGGGAAGTTTGAATTCTTTATAGATCTATGAGTTAGATATATATTGGCAGAGAAGGAAAGTTTAAGATTTGAAATTAAATTATCCAGTTTTTTTGAAGAAACATTAGAGCTGATATTCAAAACAAAATCAGGAAATCGATTATGAAAATATTTCTGTTTATTGGTAAAATGTTCAGCTTTAGTTAATTCAAAAGAAATGTGAGTCTCTTGAAAAGGCAGATTACTGAATCCGGCAAATTTCTCTAAAATCTCCAGAGCTGATTTCGGGTATGGAATAAATTGAAGATTAGATTTATTAGACGAATCTACAATCGTAGATCCTTTGCAGTTCTTCAAATACTTCTCTATGCTTTTTTCTAAACTGAAATTGAGTATTGAACTTCCTATCAATGGCGCTTTCTCGAATGAAAAAACAACATACTTAACATTGCTGCCAATATTAAATCTGCTGAAGAATGTATGTGAATATTGTGGAACGAATATCAACATTTCTTTGAAAAGGTCTTTCCAAACAACCAAATGACAAAGAATTTGATAACTGTCTAAAACATCATCAGGCAGAAATACAATCAGTCTTTCACGTCCAGAAATCAACTGTGAGAAGTTATGCGGTTCTGGAACTGATCTTCTGCTGAAAACATTACGAATAAACTTCAT
>QMNP01000119.1 GCA_003647825.1 Candidatus Cloacimonadota bacterium | reverse complement strand
TTTAATTCATTTTGAAGACTATCAATTACAGATCTTTCAGCAAACATAGTGCATGACATAATAGCAAAAATTATTAGTAAAACTTTTTTCATTTAAAAAGATTCCCTCAATATTTTTTCCCTGGATATTCTACAAAATTTGCTATTCGTTTCTATAGCTGATGTTGAAAACGTTAAAAAGCTGTATCTGATTATTAGAATATTCATAAGAACGCTTAAATAAGATATTCATAAAACCAGCAAGTTTTTTCTGTAGTTTTCTTCTTTTTTTCTAGCTATTATCGTGATACTTGTAAAACTTAATTCTCCAACTTCGAGTCAGGCAATAGTTGTCGGTAAACAAAAAAACCGCTCGAAAATTCAAGCGGTTTAAAAAAAGTATTATTATATCTAAATATTATTTTTTTTTCGTAGCTCTACCGGCCATTCTCTTTTGCTTACTTTCAAAATGTTCTACCATCAGAGGGCTGGCAACAAATATTGATGAATATGTACCAACAACCACTCCCACCAGCAAAGCAAAAGCAAAATCGTGAATAACTGAACCACCAAATATATACAAACTAAGCACAACCAGGAATGTAGTAAGCGATGTAATTATCGTTCTACTTAGTGTTTCGTTAATACTATGGTTAATAACATTACCATAAGATTCTTTACGGAATACTTTCATATCTTCACGAATCCTATCAAATACCACGATCGTATCGTTAAGCGAATACCCAACAATAGTTAGTAATGCAGCTACAATAGCCAGACTTACCTCTTTTCCAAAAATGGAAAATATCCCAATCGTAATTAATACATCATGAATTAGGGCAGCAACTGCGGCCAAACCAAATGAAAATTCAAAACGCCACCAGATATAAAGAATGATTCCCACTAAAGCCCAGAAGATAGCCAGGATAGCTTTTTCTTTAAGCTCCCCACCGATTTTAGGACCAACTTCTTCCTGCAAACGGATCAAAGTTGTATCATCCACATTACCAGGAAATTCTTGTTTAATTACATCAATAATCCTGGTACTTACTTTATCTTTCATATCACCAACAGCTTTGGTTTTGATGAGCACAAAACGTTTGCCTTCGGCACCTTTGATATCCTGAATTTCAGTACCTTCAATACCGTTAGCATTTAATACGTCTCTGATCTTCTGGATTTCTACAGGTTCAGCATTTTCTGCGATTGGTGTAAGATCAAGTTCCAACGAAACTCCACCGGTAAAATCGATCCCGTATTTAGGACCTTTATTGATGGCTAATGATACTAAACCGGCAACAATAATTATGATAGAAAGAGCGAAAGTAATTTTTCTTCTACCTATGAAATCTATTTTAGTTTCTCCAAAAAATTTCATCGTTCCCCCTAAATACTCAGCTTATCTTTAACGGTATTCGTAATGAATCCGTCGAAGATAGCCTTCACCAAAATGATAGATGCGAACATAGAACCAATAATACCAATCGAAAGTGTAACGGCAAAACCTTTGATGGCTCCTGTTCCAAATTGATACAGCACCAGAGCTGTGATCAGTGTAGTAATATTAGCATCCAAAATAGTTACCAGAGCTCTACTGAAACCGCCATCAACTGCTGTACGAACAGTTTTCCCCAGTTTCAGGTTTTCTCTAATTCTTTCAAATATAATCACATTAGCATCCACTGCCATACCAACAGTAAGGATCATACCTGCGATACCCGGCATGGTTAGAGTTGCTTCAAACATAGTTAAAACAGCAATAATAAACATCATGTTCACAACTACAGCAATATCTGCAATTAAGCCGGATAATCCATAATATATCGCCATAAATAAGAAGATAAGTGACATTCCAATAATAGCTGCCATGATACCAGCTCGGATGCTATCATCACCCAGAGTTGGACCGACTGTTCTTTCTTCAATTATATTTACCGGTGCTGGCAGACTACCAGCATTCAGCACGATTACAAGATCCTGAACTTCTTCAATAGTAAATTGACCTGTAATTCGGGCTTCTCCATTGGGAATACGAGATTGAATTGTAGGTGCAATATAAACAATATCATCCAGCAATATTGCTAATCTTTTATCAATATTCTGTCCGGTAATAGTTTTGAATTTTTTAGCACCACTTTTATTGAAAGTAAGCAAAATATATGGTCCCTGATCCTTCGGAGCATAACCCTGGCCGATCTTAGTTTGAGCTTTATCCAAGTATTTACCAGTGATCTCAGCTCTTTTCTTAAGCACATAAACAGGACGTGCTTTGTAAGGATCGTTTTTATCTTCTTTGCCAATAGCAATCTGCAATCCAGCAGGAACAGCAGCCTGGAATTTATTATCTTCCAGAAGTCTCTTCAGAATAGCGATGTTTCTGTAATCAACTGTCATCGGCATGTCATCTTCATTAGTAGTGAGGTTAGTGAATATTGTTAGTTCTTCTTCCTCTTCTTCCATTTCTTCTTCATCTTCCGATTCCAATACATCAATAACTTCTTCTACATCTCTATCGGCAAACTCATTCAGATATTCATAATCTTCAAGATTCTCCTGAAGATATTTATCTAAAGTAGTAATAGCTTCTTCTATTTGATCAGCTTCTGCCAGCAGTTTAAATTCCAGCATAGCTGTTTTTCCAATCAGGTTTTTGGCTCGGCTGGGATCTTTAAGTCCCGGTAATTGGAGAATTATTCTGTTTGTGGTTCCTATTCTTTGAATGATAGGTTCTGCCACACCAAATTGGTCGATCCTGTTCCTGATGATCTGATAAGCTGTTTTAATAGCGTCTTCTTTTTCCTTTTCTGGTAGTTCAAGTTCAGAGAAATCAACTTCCAGTTGAATCTGAGAACCACCTTGCAAATCCAGACCAAGCTTTAAGCTTTTAGTGGTCCAGAATGTCGGCAGGTTTGGCACTACCAGAGGAGCAAAGAAATAAGCTGTAACAAGCAGAACCAGAACAATGATCAATCCGCGAATTTTTCTGTTCTTCATTAATTCAGACTCCTTCTATTTCCTTCTAACTTCATATTTTTCAGAAAAATCAAAAAGTATTTAACCCTTTCAACAGTCAAGCATTTTGTAAGTTAATTCAATTAGCGGGTCAAGCATTTTGTCCGCTTGCTTTAAAACCAATATCCTTTTCTCCTGGTTGACCTGGTAAGCTAATCTCACCGTTCTGCTCTTCGAAGTTTTCGATATTCTGTTTGAGGATATTCAGAAATTGTTTTGCATGTTGTGGTGTAGATAAAATCCTGCTATAAATTTTAGCATTGGGAATTCCCGGTAAAATCCTACCAAAATCAATTATAAATTCTGAAGGTGAATGGGTTATCATACAGAAATTTGAATAGACACCTTCCCCTACTTTTTCGTCGATTTTTACGTTGATCTTTTTCTTTTGTTGCATTTTATCTCCTTGATAATAATGAATTTATTTTTACTAATAATGTGTATTTCTTATTGTGTATCAGCAGGATCATTTCTTAATTCCCGTAAAGCTTCTTCTACGCATTTTGGGATCAGATCAGTCACATTCCCACCCAATTCATGTACTTGTCGAATTATGGTAGAACTAAGATACAAATAACGATAACTGGGAACAAAGAAAACCGTATCTATTGCCTGATACATCTTCTTATTCATCAAAGCCTGTGACAATTCATATTCAAAGTCTGAAACAGCCCTTAAACCTCTGATCATAGCATCAGCTTTTACTTCTTTGGCAAAATCAACGACCAGACCATGGAATTTCATGATCTTAATCTCTGGAACATCGCAAACAGATTTCCGACATAATTCCAATCTCTTATCCAAATCGAAAATTGTTTCTTTTCCTGTAAAATCTGCAACAGCCAGAATCACTTCATCAAACACTTTAGCAGCTTTCTTCAAAACATCAATATGTCCGTTTGTAATCGGATCAAATGTTCCTGCATAGATTGCTCGTTTCATGTTAACACCTCAAACTTATTAATTTGCTAACTAATTTTATTTTTCCAAGTCATTAATTTCTTTTGGGATATTATTAGAAAGATTCTTATATCCTGTTTTTGTAACGAGAATATCATCTTCAATTCTCACACCAATCTTCTCTTTTGCAATATAAATGCCTGGTTCAACAGTTATCACATGACCCGGTTCCAGAGGTTTATCACGCGGTCCAAAATCGTGTGCATCCATGCCCAGGTGATGCCCTACGCTGTGCATATAATATTTGAAATAATCTTTTTTATCTTTGATCAGCTTTAAGCGAATAAGTGCATCGGAAATTAAATCCACTGTTTTTTTATTCAATTCGAGCATTGTAATTCCTGGTTTCACCATTTCAATGATTGCTTTATTTACGGCTAAAACTTCAGAATATACCGCTTTTTGCCTATTTGTAAATTTCCCAGAAACAGGAAAGGTACGAGATATATCGGCACAATAACTATTGAAAGCTGCACCTACATCAAGAAGCACTAAGTCGTTAGCACCAATCTTACTATGATTTTGATGATAGTGCAGAGTAGCAGCATTCACACCAGAAGCAATTATCGGATGAAAGGACATGTGTTTGGAATTATTGCGATTTGCTTCATATTTCAAAATAGCTTCCAATTCATATTCCATCATTCCAGCTTTGGCTTGCGCTCGAATACTTTCAATTCCGATGGCAGTGATATCAATTGCTTTCTGCAATTGTTTGATCTCATCTTTATCCTTTACTGCACGCAGAGGGGTTATCAATTTCATCGCTTCATCAGCAGCTATCCTGGGAAAATGTTCTTTTGCTTTCTGAATAAATATTTTCTGTTTATTCAAAGGATTTGCAAGATTACCACCCAGCGAGTTAACATAACATTTTTCAGCTCCAGTAAGATAGATCTGCATTTTTCTATCAAATTCATCGAGAAAAGAAACCGTTTTAATATCAGAAATATTGCTGGCTTCTTCTTTGGTCATTTTCTTGCCTTCCCAAACTTCCATTTCTGGAATTCCGCGCTCTATAAATACAACGAATTGTGCTTTGCCATTACTTCTTTTCATTACGAAAATCGCATCTGGAATATTCAATCCGGTGAAATATAAGAAATTATTATCCTGTAAAAAGTAACGTGGATATGTAGGTTGAGAGTTTGCATACAAAATAATTATCTCGTTATCTTTCATCTGGTTCAGCAGTTTTTCTCTGCGTTTATTAAGTGATTTTTTATTCATTTTGCAATTCCTTAAAATATTATTCATTAATTTTCAAGCAGCCGTAAAGGCCATCATATCCGGGAGGATCAAACCCGAAATCACCTTGCTGTACTGCTAAAATCCGGTTGATAGTTTTTTGGCTAATCCTTTTGTCAAGCAGAACTTGAATGCTATCTGACTGCCAGAGAGATATTTCTGAAGGAAAAATATCCATAATCGCATTAAACTCTTTTATCACTTTTGTGGAAGAAACGCTTTTAACACCAAAAGAATTTGCGATAACTTCTACCAGGGGAATAAGATGTTTATATTTCCGCTTCCTTGGAATTATCGTTTTATCCTGCAGTTGCAGGCAGCGCTGCTGTACACCCAAATTCATTTTCTTTCCGCAGATCGGACAGATCAAATCTGCTGGAGAATTTTGTTGGAATAATATTTCGCATTCATGATTAGGACGATTTGCTCGATGTCCTGTAAGAAAATATCGGCCTTCTGCCGGATTGAATTCAGCAGTAAGCTCTACCTGATTATTTCGTAAAGCTGAATTTATGGAAGGGTAATCAACAC
>QMNP01000118.1 GCA_003647825.1 Candidatus Cloacimonadota bacterium | reverse complement strand
CGGCTATGCTGCAACCATCCCATTCTATAGAGATGTGATGATTTTGTGATTGAGTGATCGGGAGATTTGTTATTTTCTGCCCTTTGGAATTGAAGATTTGGATCTCTAAATTCTGATCATTGAAGTCTGAAATTTGAAAACTGATCTCTGTACTGGGATTGAAGGGGTTGGGGTGATTGGTGAGTTGATAATAAGAAGCGGGAAGCTCAATTTCATGATCACGGGCGTCCACAGGATCATACTCAGTATAAAAAACTACTGTGGTAATAGAATCCGGTTCAACAGTAAGAAATGTGTCAATCAAGACCTCATTATTCATAATTACAGAAACTTCATAATTCTTGGCAAAGGTTTCAGAAGAGAAAAAACCAGTTGCATCTGTTGTATCTGGTAAGAAAATATTTGATAACCACGAATTTGTTCGATAAAATTTAATAATGGCATTTTCCAAAGGTTCATTATTGGTGTCATATACATAACCGTTCAAATAGCCTTTTATTCTCAATCCGCCTTCGATATTAGAGTCTTTTACCAAGAAATCATAATCCATCATTGGTTCAAAGTGCCGTATAGATTGACCATTGAAAAGAGGATTAATGCTATTAGACCAATTTGCGATCGGGGCAAAGCTCCACTCATCAATATTACCCATTCCGTTTCCATCATCATAATAGGATTGAATGTGATCACTTTCCCAATCAATATAAAGTGAATCCTGCAAATCCTCATTCGTAAATGTAACCGTTTCGAAGAAATCAATTCCATCATTGAACTCTGAAAAGCCTGAATTTGTAGAGATTGCACAATTATCTAGAGTAAACTCTAAAACTTCCATGTTATAGAATGTAATCTGCCAGTCCTCTCCGTCACGATAAATTTCAGCTAATCTTGGACCCGCTATGATCGGATTTGCAAATAGGTAAATACAGCAAAGAATAAAAATAATAGTAAAAGTCTTTTTCATCATGCCCCCTTAAGATAATAAAACCTTTCTATAACATTTCCAACTCTCCGTTTAGTTGACAGATGTTAAAATCTGATAATTTTATTTTTTTGTCAAACATATTTATAACTTTCATTATGATAATGAAATAAAGCCTTTGATAAATCACATTTTCTCATTTTTTTGTTTACAGATTTTTATTCACTTTCCGTTTTGTGAATGAAATTTATATAGAAAAGCATAAAGGAGTAAATATGAATTTACGAGAACAACTTATCGAAATTTGTGATCTCTATCCCGAATTAAAACTAAATTTTAATTACAGTTTCTGGGAAACAGATTTCCTCAGATTTTATCAAAGCCAGATCAACTACAACATCTCCAAAACTTCCATCTCACTTTCCACAACAATTTACAAAGGCAAAAAGTCTTATAGTTTTTCATTAAAAGATCCAACTCGTGAATTACTTTTGAAAAAGATCGAAGAAGTGCTTCCACTTATTGAGAAACTACCTGAGGACCCTGCCTTTGTCGATTTGGAAGATGACCTTACAAAAAGCAGTGAAAAAGAAAAAGCTAACAACATCGAAAAGGTGCATTTAGATGCCAAAATCGACATCCTGCAAAATGTAGCCGATGCAGTTTTACCTTACAATTTTAAAATCTATGGAACTTTTGTTTGCAACTACAGAACACTCTACATCATTAACAGCAATGGCTTGAACAAACGGGAGATCAGCTCGCCAATTTATTTTGAATGTAAAGCAGTTTCACAGGAAAATGAAGTTACTGTGCTGGAAGTTTATGGTGGCGAAAGATTCAGCAATTTTAATCAGGATAAATTCATTTTCAGCCTGGTGAACAAAGTTAAAGCAGCATCCGGTAAAGTTGTAGATGTGGAAGCTGGTGAATATGATGTTGTCCTGGCTCCACGCTGTATCGGAGAATTTTTCATGTATCTGGAAAGTAGTATGGGAGCCGGTAGTCTGGACAGCAAACAGAGCTTCTTCGAAGGAAAAGTTGATCAACAGGTTTTCCCTGAAAATATTACTATTACAGACGATCCACATCATCCTGACCTGATAAACTTTGACTATAATAGCGATGGTCATATTTACAATAAAACTGCCATTATTGAAAATGGCGTTTTCAAGAACTTCCTGGTTGGAAATTACTACGGTCGCAAACTGAAGATGGAACGTAATGGCGCCGATGGTGAGGCACTTGTGATGACACCCGGAGATAAAACTTTTGATGAATTGATCGGATCTATTAAAAATGGTCTTTACATTTCCAGCCTGCATTACATGAACTTTATAAATCGTAAAGAAACATCGATAACTGGTTTAACCCGCGATGGAACTTTTCTAATTGAAGACGGAAAGATTACAAAAGTTGTTAATAATCTCAGATTTACCGAGAAGATTTCCGACATAATTAAGGGAATCAGCGATATTGGTAGTGAAGCTGTTACAATTCCTTTCTCGGATAACTATGGTGAATTCGGTATTTATAGTGTACACATGCCGCATGTAAAAGTGAAAGGCTTCAAGATCAGTTCGTCAACGAGAACAGTGTGAAAAAGCAAGCTCACAGATTAACGCGGAGGAACACGGATGATGCATCAAAATGAACTGAAATATAAAGATATGAGTAATTTAATATTAAAAGCATTTTATAATGTTTATAATATCTTTGGTTACTGTTTTTTAGAAAAGCTTTATGAAAGAGCATTAATGATTGAATTAACGAAACTAGGTTTGAAGTGTAATAACCAACATTCAATAAAAGTGTATTATGACAAACAAATTGTTGGAGATTACATCGCAGACATCATCGTTGAAGATAAAATTCTGCTAGAATTAAAATCTATAAAGACATTAACAATTCAAGATGAATCTCAGTTATTAAACTATCTTCCATGTACAGAATTGGAAGTTGGAATACTACTTAATTTTCGACCAGAACCACAAATCAAGCGCAAAGTATTTGATAACGAACTCAAGCCTTATATCCGTGCTATCCGTGAAAATCAGTGAACAAAAGGAGAAAAAAAAATGAAAGAACTTATTAAAAACACCATAAATAAACTGGATAGAAATGATTTAACTTATGCCGATGTAAGATTCACAAATTCAGATCAGCAGACGATATATTTTGAAAAAGGAGTACTGCGCCATTTTGGTTCTGATCTCGATTCGATGGCTTTGGGCATAAGAGTGTTAGCTGATGGCTGCTGGGGTTTTGCCGGTACTACAATTCTATCAGAAGATTCAATAGATAAAACAATTAAGAGAGCAATTTCCAATGCAAAATTAGGAAGCAGATTTCGTATAGAACCCGCTGAATTTAAAAAACTTCCTGCCATTCAAGATAGTTATGTTTATAAACCCATAGAAGATCCATTCACAATGGATGATAAATTCAAGATAGATTTCCATGAACAGATCGCTAAAAAACTGGTGGGAAATGAGAAGATAGTCTATTCTTATGTTTATACAGAATTTTATCGGCAGTATAAGATCTATGCCAATACCGAAGGCACTTTTGTAGATTCATTGGTTTACGATACCATGCCCATGATGTATGTGCTGGCTGCTGGACAGGAAGGAACCATGTGCCGTACTTATCCCGGACACATGAATGGTCGCCGTGGTGGATTTGAAGTTGTACGTAATGTTAAATTGGCAGAGAACACCGACAAGATAATTGAAGAAGCAATTCAGCTGCTGGATGCTCCCCGCATCGAAGAAGAACGGGCAGACATCATTATTGGTGGTGGTCATCTCGCTTTACAATTACATGAATCTGCTGGACATGCCACAGAAGCAGACAGGATTTTTGGGAAAGAGATTTCTTATGCTGGCAAAACTTTCATCAAACCAGGTATGCTGGGTAATTTCCGCTATGGTTCAGATCTCGTAAATATTTACAGTGACAGCCGTAATGAAGGCGGGATGGGCTTCCACATTGTTGATGACGAAGGGACACCAGGTGCAACTGTCGATATTGTGAAGAATGGTATTCTTGTAGATCAGCAAACCTCACAGGAAACTGCAGCACTACTTGGTGTAAAACCAAGTTCCAATATGCTGGCATCATACGCTGATGATATTCCACTCATTCGAATGACAAACTTCTGTCTTGCTCCAGGAAAAGGCAGTTTGGATGATCTCATCAAATCTACCGAAAACGGATATTATATAGATTACACTAAAACCTGGAGTATTGATGATAACCGAAATAATTTCCAATTCACAACTGAGATTGGTTGGAAAATTGAGAACGGTGAAATTAAGCACATTGTGAAAGAACCAACTTATTACGGAATTACTCCCGAATTCTGGGCAGCCTGTAATGGTGTCTGTGGTAAGGAAGAATGGGAATTCCACGGAACATTCCACTGCGGCAAAGGTGAACCGGGACAAGCCATGCATCTTTCTCACGGCGTTGCTCCGGCCAGATTTAAGAATATTGTGTGTAATGTGAAAGCGTGATCAGCTCACAGATTTTCACGAATGCGCACAGATAGGTAGCCCATGACCTCAGTCGAGGGGATATAGAATAAATTGTTTCATGTTGGTTCAATCGTCTCGGTTGAATCAAAGGTTTAGTATGATCTTCCACGATCAGGTTAACCTTTCGAGATGAAAGTAATGAACATGAGGACTCCACGGAACGTGAAGTCCAACCTGAAGTAAATGTCATTCTGAGTATTCTCGAATATTTCGGGATGTATCGAAGGATAATGGTAATGGAATAGTTTATTCCAAACCTTCCAGTTTAAATCTCTGGAAGGTTTTTTTGTTGACCTTCATAAGTTCAAACTTTCCATTTGTGATGAATATGAGTTCTGCATAATAGAGTGTTTTTGTGAGAAAAGAAAAAAGTGTGTCTTTGCGAGTTTGCTTCTCGCTGTTGCTTTCGAAGCAATCTCTATAAGTAGTAATCAACTAGCAATATAGATTGCTTCAGCAGAAACTCTCTGATAGATGCTTCGCAAAGACAAAGTTTGTATTATGCGGAAGACTCTTGTGATGAATATTAAAGGAGGTTGTTATGAATAAGTCCTGTCACATCGATATTTCCGCTAAAATGAAAGAGATTATTGCAGCCGGAGGAAAACAAATTTTAGAGAAAATCGAAATTGGTGGAAATATGGGCTTTTATGCCAGCTTCCTGGATCCTAACGGTAACCGGCTTTCCATCTGGAGTAAAAAATAGGACTTATATTGAATAAAGGTTTTATCTATTCTGCATCCAGTTATTTGATTTGGGGATTACTGCCCCTTTATTGGAAAGTACTGAAAGAAGTTCCTGCTTTCCAGATATTATGCCATCGTATCTCCTGGTCGCTGGTTTTTATCATTTTCATTCAAATTTTCAGAAAGAATCTTAGCTGGATGAAAGCGGCATTCAGAGATAAAAGAGTTCTCCTGACCTTTACTACAACTTCTCTTCTTCTTTCAGCTAACTGGTTCACTTACATCTGGGCGGTGAATAACGGCAGAACTATCGAAGGCAGTCTGGGTTATTTTATTAATCCATTATTCACCGTAATTCTGGGTGTGATCTTTCTTAAGGAACGACCCGATAAATGGAGCTGGCTGGCAATAGGACTGGCTTCAATTGGAATAATCTATACGATTGCAATCTATGGTTCCGTTCCCTGGATCGCATTTATTCTGGCAGGTTCATTCGGCATTTACGGATTGTTACGCAAAACAGCATCTCTAAATTCTTTGCAGGGATTAACTTTGGAAACTATGTTGTTATTCATTCCAGCAACCGTTATATT
>QMNP01000117.1 GCA_003647825.1 Candidatus Cloacimonadota bacterium | reverse complement strand
CCTACCAGTATTTTCCTTTCTTTTCTTTGTCAACGTTCATCTTCTGCTTTTCTTTCTTCATCTCTTCTTTTTCTTTTTGCAGAAGTGCTTTCAATATCTTTTCAGCATCTTCTTTTTTCTTTTCTTTTTCTTTCATCTGCTGTTTTTCCTGCTGTTTCTGTTCTTCTGATTTCTTTTCTTCCTGCTGCTGCTGCTTTTGCTGTTCCTGCTTTTCATCCTGTTTTTGTTCGTCTTGCTTTTGCTGCTGCTGTTGATCTTGTTTATCTTTTTCTTCTTCGTTTTCTTTATCGGAATCCTGCTGCTGGTTCTGTTTTTGTTCTTGCTGCCTTTGCAGCATTCTGGCTGCTAATTCATAGTTAAAACGTGCATCCATATTATCAGGATCTTCCACCAAGGCATCTCTATAATTTTTAATAGCGCTCTGATAATCTTTTTGCTGGAATTTCACATTTCCCAGATTCTGCAAAGCTTCAGATCGTTGTTTGAATTTATTATTCTTTAAAGCCAGGTTGTAAGAATATTCAGCATCTTCCAGCTGCCCGTTTTTATATTTTGCATTACCTTGATTATAATGAAGCCTGCTGTCGTCAGGGTATTTTATGGCATTTTCATTGAACAAGCTGTCGGCTTTACCGTAATCTCCATTATTGTAATATTTAACTCCTTTCAAATTAGAAAGGGCTTTGTCGTAATTCAACATATCGGCTGAAAGATGAAATATGGTAGAAACAAATACTAAAATTATTAATTTTCTCATAAATATTTTCATATCGCTTCGTCCTTCGATAAGCTCAGAACTGTGTCCGGCAGTTGACGGTTGATACAGGCAAAGGAGTAAATTTCAATGTTCAATACTTCAAATTTCATTTTTAGATTACCCTTTTAAACTTCACTTTCTTTTTGTAAATTATCATCGATTCGATGATTAGCAAAAGAAGTGAAGCTATAACAAAATATTTATATTGCTCTTTGTAACGCACAAATTCTTTTGAATCAAATTTCTTTTTCTCGATTGAATTGATATTTTTCATTATTTCAAAGATCTCAGATTGTTGCGGTGTAATGGGGAAGAAGCGGCCATTACCGGTTTTTGCGATCTGAGTTAATGTGCTTACATCCAGTTTTGTAAAAACTATATCACCTTTATCATCTTTAGCATAAACAATATTGCCGGAATCATCCCGTACTGGAATTGTACTTCCTTCCGGTGAGCCAATTCCCAATGTATAAACTATTGCGTTCTGCTTTGCTACCTTTTTAGTGATTTCCAGTGCATTTGCTTCCAGATCTTCACCATCACTCACTACGATTATAACCTTGTGTTTTTCTTTCTCTCCAAATAGAGAGATAGCTTTTTCCAGTGCTCCGCCGATATCAGTTCCGTATGATGGAACAGTTTCTGTATCTAAAAGGTTCAAAAACAACTTTGCTGCTCCGTAATCGTCTGTGAGGGGACATTGTACAAAACTCTGTCCTGCGAACGCTACAATGGCAATTCTATCTCCTTTCAGCTGATCGATAAAAAGCGAGATCTGATCTTTGGCTCGTTCGATACGACTGGGCTGAATGTCTTGTGCATCCATACTTTTGGATACATCGATGCAAACTACAACGTCGATCCCTTCTTTCTTCATGATCTGCACTTCTTTTCCCCAGCGGGGTCGGGCAACAGCAACTATCAGGAAGAATACTGCCAGGCTGAATATTACATTTTTCAGCGACCAGTGAAAAGGCGAGAATTCCTGCATAAAGAAATCGTAGAATCTGCTATCAGCAAATTTCTTAAAATTCTTTTTGCGCCGCATCTCTGCCATTCCGATAAAGATGAACAGAACCGGTACGATAATTAACAACAACAATAAATAAGGATTACCCCAACGCATATTTTCCCTCTGAACTACGGAATTTCTTTTTTAATAATAATTCTAAATATGAACTCAAGAGCTAACAGCACAAACGCTGCAATTAGATATCTCCAGAATAATTCCTGGTAAATGTAGTAATCATTTATCTTGATCTCAGTTTTTTCCATTTCATCAATATATTTAAGAATAGTTTTCAATTCTTCGGTGTTGGTAGCACGTCGGGCTCGTTCTGTTCCTGTTATTTCTGCGATTCTATTCAAAACATCCATATCGATTTCGATCTTTACTTTTTGATAGCGGGTGCCGAAAGCCGTCTGCACAGGATAATCTACCATTCCTTCGCTGCCGACACCAATCGGGTAAACCTTGATGTCATAAGTTGCAGCTAGATCAGCAGCCATTAAAGGGTCGATCTCTCCGGCATTATTTCGTCCATCTGTAATCAGAATTATCACTTTTGATTTTGCTTCCGACTCCTTTAAACGTGCCACAGCAGTAGCCAAACCCATTCCAATTGCTGTTCCATTTGCATCTTCATTTATCTGGATGTTATCCATGATCGTCATCAGAATATTATAATCAAGTGTAAGTGGACATTGGGTGAGAGCATTTTCGGAGAAAACAATTGTACCGATGCGGTCATTATGCCGATTATTGATAAAATTTACAGCTACTTTCTTAGCAGCTTCCAAACGATTTGTAGGCTTAAAATCGACGGCTTTCATACTGCCGCTAACATCAATAGCCAAAATGATATCAATACCTTTACCCGTGATCTGTTGACGTTTATGAGCTAATCTTGGACGTGCTAAAGCCATAATTAAAAGAATAATAACCAGAGATCGTATTAGAATTGGAATATATTGGTAGAACCAACCAGAACCGGCGATTTCCTTGAGTAATGAAACGCGGCTGTGGATCAATCTGATCTGTTTTTTCTGCTTTACAAAAATTTCAAACAATAAAATTGGAATAAGAATCAATAAAGCCCATAACCAGTTGGGATTTACAAACTCAAGCATTTGTTTCCTCCTGATTATCTTCTGATTTTTCGGCTTCCGGTTTGATTGTTGTTTCTTTAAAACTTTTCAGGTATTTTTCCAGCCAGGTTTCAGCTTTAATAGATTCATCTACAGTTGGTTGGAATTTGGCAAACTTTATTTTATCTGCAAAAGTTAGAAAATCTATGATCTGAGATTTTTCCTTGAAATCATCCAGCTGCAGATCAGATCGAATCTCGCTGGTTGTCATTTCTACAGCAGTGATCTTATAATGCAATTCTATGAACAATCGTAAAAGATAAGAAAGCCGGAAATGAAAACGCAGAAATTCACCTTTGGCCGGTAAATTTTCCTGGTTTAATTTTTTTAGAAGCTCCAATACGATCTGGTAGGGTGGTCGTGAATCCATGATCACCGGTATTTCCGTTTTTGCATCACGATTCTTTAAAACTTTGCTGATAAACACAATTGCCAGAATGATAATGATCAAAGCCAGAATCGGGAAGAAGTAATCCCAGAATCCCAGATTTACTTTCAGTGGATCTGCAATATCCATAACTACGTCACTGCTGTCCGTAAGAACAGATTCGATATTGAGAAGGAATTCATTTGTGTTAAGAAAAGTTGTATCGTTTTCCGAAACAACTGCAAACTCCAATTTAGGGAAGGTGAATTCACCTGTATCAAATGGCTGGAAGGTTAGATCAAGTTTGGTTGTTCTGGTGTCATTTTCCAAAATATCTTCCGATTTCATATCACGAAGAATAAAAACATCCAATGTATCGACAGGAGTTGCGAAGATGCTGTCGGTTTGAGTAGTTGTAATATCTACGAGAACATGGAATGGTGTTCCTACATAGAGCTTTTGCGGTTTAACCAGTTTTTGATCCAGACTCTGGGAAAATCCCAGAAGTGGAATTATTAAAATTACGAGTATTATAAATTTCTTCATTATTATTTATGTCCTTCGACTCCGCTCAGGGATCACAAGCGAAGGATGAATATTATCGGTTTCTCATTCTAATCCTGAACTTAAAGAACTTCATAAGCTCAGGAGCATAAGGTTTATCGGTTGTCAGATTTACCATATCAACTTTGATCCTGCGAAATCGTTCGATTAATTCTAATTCTTGTTTTTGAATTGCTTTTCTGTATTTTTCACGAACCGAACGGCTGGAAGAATTTACCAGTAAGGTTTCAGCTGATTCAGGATCCTGTAACTTTAAAATACCGGCGTCAGGCAGTTCAGATTCAGCTGGATCTGTAATGCGAAGAGCAATTACATCATGCTTTTTTGCCAGTAGTTTCAAACTGTCGTCATAATCCTTATCCAGAAAATCTGAGATCACAAAAATAATGCTGCGTTTTTTGATAAGACGATAAATATATTCCACAGCTTTAGTAATATTTGTTTTTACGTTCTTAGGTTCGAAATAGAGAATATCCCTTAAAATCCTGAGAGCTGATTTCTTACCTTTGCGGGGAGGTATATATTTTTCTACTTCATCGGTAAACAGCAATAATCCAACTTTATCATTATTGTTCAAAGCCGAAAATGAAAGTACAGCCGTAATTTCAGTTATCAGTTCAGATTTCAGATAGCTTCTGGTTCCAAATAGGGTAGAAGCACTGCTGTCCACCAGGAACATAACATTAAGCTCTCTAGTCTCTTCGAATTTCTTGATGAAGGGATGCCCATGACGGGCTGTTACGTTCCAGTCGATCTGACGGAAACTGTCACCTTCCATATATTCCCGTACTTCCGAGAATTCCAGGCCCTGTCCTTTGAACAGGCTGTGATATTCACCGGAGAAGAGATCGTTCACCATATTCCTGGTTGTGATCTCTATCTTGCGTATTCGCTTTATTATATCTGATGTTTCCATGTTTACATCATTCCATATTTATAACAGTCCTTAACCCAACGCTTTACTTATGAGTCAATTCCTGTAAATATTCAATTTAAATTTTTCTTCCACGATGGGACTCGTGGATTACTTAATTCGATTAATCTTCAATTTCTTAAGGTACTTCAATTTCATCAAAAAGTCTGTTAACGATATCTTCTTGAGTTATCTGCTCTGCTTCTGCTTCGTAAGTTAGAATAATTCGATGACGCAGAATATCTTTACCAACAGCTTTAATATCATCCGGAGTTACATAGCCGCGATGTTCCAGGAAGGCATGAGCTTTGGCAGCGCGTGCTAAATAGATCGATGCTCGTGGAGATGCTCCGCAATCTATCAGGTCTTCCAGATCAGCCAGGTTTTTAAAGTTCTTTGGTTCACGGGTAGCAAAAACCAGATCGAGAATATAATCTTTTACTTTGCTTTCCATATAGATGTCTTTCACCAATTCGCGCAGCTCAAGGATTTCTTTTGGTTTAATAACTGGTTTTATCTTTATTTTATCATCTCGAACCATCAAATCCATGATCTGTTCCTCTTCCTGCCTGGATGGATAATCTATGATAAGCTTGAGCATGAAACGATCGACCTGAGCTTCCGGCAGTGGATAGGTGCCTTCCTGTTCCAGCGGATTCTGGGTAGCCATTACCAGGAATGGTTTTTCCAGCGGGTAGGTTGTATCTCCAATGGTAACTTGTCTTTCCTGCATTGCCTCCAATAGGGCAGACTGCACTTTTGCCGGTGCTCTATTGATCTCATCTGCCAGAATGAAGTTAGCGAATATTGGCCCTTTCTTCGGTACGAATTCACTGGTCTTCTGATTGTAAATAAGCGTTCCAACCAAATCAGCCGGCAGCAGGTCTGGGGTGAATTGCAAGCGTTTGAAACTTGCCTTGATCGTATTAGCTAATGTATTTACAGCTAATGTTTTTGCCAGTCCGGGAACACCTTCTAAAAGGATGTGTCCATCTGCCAGAAGCCCGACCAGCATTCGTTTGATCATGTAGCGCTGTCCTACAACTACTTTAGCAATTTCATCGTTCAGATTATCGATGATATGGCTCTTTTCGATAACTTTCTTGTTAATT
>QMNP01000116.1 GCA_003647825.1 Candidatus Cloacimonadota bacterium | reverse complement strand
TTTTTCCCCAATTCATTATTTAAGAATCCACCAATTGTTTCCGAACATATCTGGAACCACCTTGTAGTTTGCCATCCCAGAGCTGTAATGGGATGATCATAAAAATCAGTGTCTGTAGGAGGGTTGCGTTCATAATCCAGAAATTTTGTGATCATTGTTTCTAACTGGCTTTCGTTGTTTGCAGTGATTCGGGCAAAGACAATATCAGGTAATTCATCTCCATCAACATCGGCAAATTTATTGTCAGAAACAAAATCGGGATATCCAGCTGGATGAGTGTATATTTGAGAGTTTATTCCAGATGTACCTGTTCCATAATCTCCCAACAGCAATATTGCTGCTGGTGGAGTTGACCAGTTATTGTAAGCATTATCTACATATGTTTCAATGGCAGCAACTGTATTTCCTCCAAGAGCAGTTGTGGTTACTATCATTGTAGAAATACCCTGTTTTTGCCGGAATGCTTTTATAGAATCTGCCCAGGCTAAAAATGTGACATCATCCGGGCATATGATAACATACTCTGCTCCATCACGGGTTGTTTCCCTATTGTTGAAATCTAAATCGGGGAGTACGTCAGAATTCAGGATCGTATCCTTAAGAATGGGGTCCCACCATCGATTACGTAAGCGATCTTCTCCAAAATATCTGTTCCCACCTATGAAATTGATTTCAATTTCAATATCGCGATAAACAATCAATTCTTTACTTACAGGATTATATTGAAACGGTGTTATACCCAGCATTACAACATCTACACCGCGTAATTTGGAAGGCTCCGATAATTGAATGAAATTTTCAGGATAATTTATGCTTGAACTGTAAACATCTCTATTTTTACTGTATTCTAATGGGCCTGTTTCAGTATCGAGCGGAATTCGTGGTGCTGGAGCTATATCAAGATTAGAATATCTCTCTGTTCGATAATCAAGAATTCTTAATTCTGCTTTTGCTCCTTGTGGTATCGCTAAATACCTCCCGCTTCCTGGTAAATTAGGCAAACCTTCATCATTAGGTAAAAATACGCCTGGCAAGAGAATATTCGTTAGAATTTCGTTGTCGATGTCAATCTCATCAAACTGGAATTCTGTGATTGAATAATTCAGTATTAACGAATTGTCGCTATGCTCTTTAATACTTAATCCCTGGCTGGTCCAACTATCTGCAAATATTATATTGTTTTGTAAAGCAGCTACATTAATTACAAAAATCAATATACTTAATAATAATCCTATTTTTTTCATAAAAAAAAACATCTCCATTTCTTAATTCTTTGTAAAAAACAGTAAGTGATAGAATGGGTCAACACTTTTCTTAACTAGTTCTAACTCAAATTCTATTTCATTTTTCTTTGCTTGACACGATAAGTTTACCCTAAATTTTAAAACAACTTGGAAATCAAGGAGTTATAATGCTGAAAGTTGGGATAGTAGGAGTTGGTCAATTCGGTCAGAATCATGCTCGGATTTTATCAGAATCTGACAAATGCGAATTTGTAGGATTATATGATTGGCGACCGGAACGTGCGAGGGAGATTGCCGAAAAAATCAATGCAAAAGCTTTTGAAAGCTTTGAAGCTCTCATTTCAGAATGTGATGCTCTGGTTGTGGTCGTTACAACTAATTCTCATTTTGAACTTGCTGATAAGGCTTTGAAAAATGGAATTCATGTCTTCATCGAAAAACCGATTACCGAGACTCTACAGCAGGCAGAAGAGCTTCTGGAGATTGCCAGAAAAGACAATCTGAAAATTCAGGTTGGTCATATAGAAAGGTTCAATCCGATCGTTTCGGAAATGGAAGATAAGATCAAAGATCCGATCTTTATGGAATGCCACCGTATTGCACCTTTCACGCCACGTGGAACTGATATCCCTGTTGTATTGGAATTAATGATCCATGATATCGATTTGATTCTTGCTTTTTGTAAAAGTGAAGTGAAACATATCAGTGCCAGCGGTTCTGGGGTAATGACAAAAAGCATCGATATTGCCAATGCACGAATTGAGTTTGAAGATGGGGCAGTTGCCAATATTACAGCTAGCCGCATCTCGATGAAACGCTCTCGAAAATTAAGGATCTTTCAGAAAGATGCTTATTTCTCTTTTGATTTTCAGCATAAGAAAGTTACTCACATTAAGAAATCTGCAAAATTGTTTAAAGTATTACCCAAATTAATGATGGGCAAATATGAAGGTATTGATACCAAAGATGTCGTAGACATCGTGGAGGTGGATGCTTCCGATCGTAAGAAAGATGCTCTTACTCAAGAGCTCGAGTCTTTTATTCATGCGATCGAAGCTGATATAAATCCAACTGTGGATGGTGTTGCCGGAGCCAGAGCACTTAAGGTGGCTTTAGAAATAGTAGAGAAAATAGAAAAGAAGTGATATTAATCTGTCGTCCTTCGAAGAACTCAGGATGACAGGAATATAAATTTGGAGAGATATAAAATGAAAATAATAGAAGTTAAAGACCTGAAAGAACATTTAGGTGAAGAAATAAAACTGCGCGGCTGGGTACGAAACTATCGTAAAGCCAGCAGTAAATTGCGTTTTGTGATTTTCCGTGATGCATCGGCAGATATACAATGCGTTGCCTTTAAACCGGAAATGGGTGAAGAAAATTTCGATAAAGTAAAAAAAATCACGATCGAATCATCGTTGGAAGTTATCGGAGTTGCCCAGAAACATCCCAAATTTGAAGATAAATTTGAATTTCAACTGAAAGATATTAATATTATCAATATTGCAGATGAATATCCAATCGGCAAGAAAGAACATGGGCCTGATTTCCTGCTGTCACAGCGTCATCTCTGGATGAGAAGTGCTAAACAGAATGCTGTTCTTAAGATCCGTCATACAGTCTATTTTGCTATCTGTGAGTATTTGAACAATAACGGTTTCTACCGTTTTGATTCACCGATCCTTACCCCAAATGCCAGTGAAGGAACAACCACACTTTTTGAAGTTCCGTATTTTGATCTGGGCTCAGCTTTTCTCTCTCAAAGCGGTCAGCTTTATTTGGAAGCCGGAATTATGAGCCTGGGTAGAGTTTATGATTTTGGGCCGGTTTTCAGAGCAGAAAAATCTAAAACCCGCAAACATTTAACGGAATTCTGGATGATGGATGCAGAAGCTGCTTTTGTAGAACACGATGAAAATCTCAGAATTCAGGAAGAATTGATCCGATTTGTAATTCGAACAGTAATAGATAAAAATACTCGCGAACTGGAAATATTGGAGCGTGATGTGGAACAGCTGAAAAAAGCTGATGCTCCTTTTGTGATAATGACTCATCGAGAAGTGATCGATTTCCTTAAAGGAAAAGGTGTGGAGATTGGTTACCTGGATGACTTCGGTGCTCCTGAAGAAGAACTGATAACAGCTGAATATAATGTGCCTGTATTCGTGGATAGATGGCCCAAAGAGATCAAATCTTTCTATATGAAACGTGATCCTGAAAATCCTGATCTGGCTTTGGGAGCAGACCTTATCGCACCGGAAGGATTTGGTGAAATTATTGGTGGTTCACAGCGTGAAGACGATCACGATCTGTTGCTGGAAAGAATAAATAAAGAAGGCTACAAGATCGAAGATTACCAGTGGTTTCTGGATCTACGTAAATACGGCAGCGTTCCTCACAGTGGATTTGGTATTGGATTGGAAAGATTGATCCAGTGGATGAGCGGTGTGCGTCACATCCGTGAAGTGATTCCTTTCCCAAGAATGATAAACAGAATCTATCCGTAAATAATTTTCCTTGCGAAGGTTTTAGAACTATTTTCATAAATCGACCTTCGCAAGGTTCTACTCACCCTGCTGTCCTTCTCTTCATTGCAGGATCGAAAAGAAGGAACACAAGAAAAGCAGGAAGATATATTTTAATCTGGTTCCCAAGTTTGCCTTGGGAACCTTTTGTAAATGATTCAATCGAGACGATTGAACAAGCAGTTAGAATTGATAAAGGAACCTTGAAAGTGCTAAGCAGGAAGAAATCTCTAATGAAGCCTTTTCAAGGTATTTCTTTTTTTTGTGTCTATCAACGGTCAAGGTGACCGTTTTACATCAAACTCCACCACAAAATTCTTCATTGGCATAAAATCTTTTTTTATCCAGATCAATTTGTAATGTGTTTCAGTTTCCTCCAGTTCATCTGGCATGTAAGAAAGTGAATCAATTGTAATAGTTTTAGGAAAGGTAAGGTCATAATAAGCCTGTTCAAATCCTTTGCCCCAGGCAGATGTTGTTTCCAAAATATATTCTGCTTTTCCACCTAATAATGTATGAGAGTAATAAACACGTAATACAGTAGAATCGTGAGCAGGAATTGATGTTTGCAGTGTGGCATTTCTTTGGTTCCATCGCACAACTCCTGCAGAATCCGGACGGGACATGTTTTCGCAGAAGATAGTATCTACTAATCCATATAGACTATCCTGAGGGAACGGATATATAAGAGCTTGCTTAAAATCTTTATCAGAATCATTTCTTAAAAAATACAAACCATCAACAGTGAATGTAGAATCTGTTAGAGTAAAATTAATATCTTCCCGGTAAAAGCGAAGCTCTGCAAATAGCGATTTAATTAGAACAAAACTTATTATAAGAAGAATAGTTTTCTTCAAACCTTATTCTCCGAGAAGCTCCTTAACTTTTGCTTCCAGATCTTCACCACGCAGATCTTTGGCAACGATTATGCCGTTTTCATCAAGTAGGAAATTAGCAGGGATTGAAGAGATCGCATATTTATCTACAGCATCAGATGTCCAGCCTTCCAATTGCGATACATGCGTCCAGGTGAGCTTGTCATCACTAATTGCCTGCAGCCAGGCTTCTTTATCCTGATCCAGAGAGACACCAAAAACATCAAAACCTTTATCTTTGAATTTATTGTAAACTGCAACGACATTGGGATTTTCTTCACGGCAGGGATTACACCAGGCAGCCCAGAAATCCAGCAGCAGAAGTTTTGAGCCTATCTTATCAGAAAGTTTAATCGGATTTCCATTTGCATCATTCAATTCAAAATCTGGTGCAGGTTGGCCTATAGCAGTAATCTTGAGGGTTTTTACCTTTTCCTGCAATTCGCCGATTACTGGATTTATTGCCAGTTTAGTATCTAACACGTTCAGCAATTCTTCGATCTCATCAGCTTCCATATTACCTGCAAGATGGCCTAAAACACCTGCAGAAACAAAAGATGTAGGATGAGTAACAATAAACTGTTTTCCAACTTCATTAATTTCCTGCTCGATCAAAGTATATTCATCAAATAATTCTTTAATTTTAGCTTCATCACCCGATTGCTGAGCAAGTGGATACTCGGTAAATATCACTTCCATTTTCTTCTCGGCAGGCTCGATCAATGTTAAATAATCCTGAAATTCCATTTCAGAGGTTGAACCTGTTATCTCAATTTCATCAAAAGCCTGAGCATCACCAGTAACCGATATTGCAGAATTCTCCAGAAAGATATTCTTAGGAGATGTAACTTGCAATATTTCAAGGAAATACATATCAGGGAAATCGACAGAACCTTCAAATTTAAAAGTGTTGTTGGAAATTATTGTTGAATCAATTGTTACGTAATCTCTACCTGCAGCTTTTTTTAATACTACAGATTCACCTTCGGCATTCTGGATGTTTCCAGTAATTACAAAACCCGGTTTCTGCTGGCAAGACACAATAGCTATAAGCAGTATAACTATATAAAATATTTTTCTCATTCCTACTCCTATTTTTCTTTATTTTTTTGAGGCTTCTGCATAATACAAACTTTGTCTTTGCGAAGCATCTATCAGAGAGTTTCTGCTGAAGCAATCTATATTGCTAATTGATTACTATTTATAGAGATTGCTTCGTAAGCAACAGCGAG
>QMNP01000115.1 GCA_003647825.1 Candidatus Cloacimonadota bacterium | reverse complement strand
TAATTTGCATCTGGAACATATTCGAATGAACCATCAGAATTTAGGGTAAGAACACCATTATTTACATCATCCAGCAATGCTGCAGTAATGAGATAAGGATATTCATCTGTATTGTCATCATTGGTTAATACACCATTTGCAGCATCTACGATAAGAGTTGTATCTTCATCCATTGAGTATGTTTCGGCTACAGCAACTGGTGCAATATTGTCGTATTCTACGAATGTAATATCAAGAATAAGATCAGAATAGAGATCATTAATTCCCATGATCTCACCATCATAACTGTAATCGCCTGTAGGATAATCTCCATTAACTCTTAGATAAGATTCTTCACCGTAATAATCTTTTTGAAGTCCATCTAAAAGCATGTATTCACCAGTATCCATTGTGTCATTTTTATAGACGTAGAAGGCTGGATCATTACCATTGATAATAGACCATTCGTGGGCTTCCCAACTGCCAGGAAGAGCATTAGCTGTAACACCACGTGCTGCCCAGTAATCATAGAAGTCATTTGGTGATAAAGATAAGTAGAACGGATAATAACCATTTTCAATCTCAATATTAGAAATAACATCGGTCATATCCACATAATGATATTCTTCGAATGGTTTAATGATCATTTCATAACCATCATTCAGATTACCAGTTGCATAATCCCAAGTTTCCATATCCAAAGTCGATATCAAATTAACCTGCTCAAATTCTGGTTCTATACCATCGAAGTACATGTTAATATAAATGTCTTCCGATTCCAAGCCATTGGCACCCATAACAGATCCCATTACAGTATAATCTCCAAGATGATAATCACCATTGATACGGAACAAGGCAGTTGGATCACCAGCAAAGTCTTTCAGCAATCCGTCAATAACTTGATACGCACCTTCGCCTAAATAATTTATATAGAATACAGGCTCTTCACCGGTTATTATGAGCCATTCATGTGCCTGCCAGGTTCCCTGTACGGCATTTTCATCCACGCCGCGTTCTGCCCAATAATCATAGAATCCATCTGGAGTATCGTCAAAATAGAAAGGATGGAATTCTTCTGTTAAAGGAATATTGGTGGCAGTGACAGGATCTGTATTCAGATAGTAATACTCATTATTGGGATCTAACAGCATGTCGTAATCATACATTTCAGAACTTTCTACAGGCAGCCAGTTTGCCATATCAGTTGACTGCACCAATTCAAGATCGGTAAATTCAGGAACGATTCCATCGAAGTACATATATATATCAATTGGATCAGAAACTAATGCGTTCGTTCCTGTTAGAGTTCCAGTAACTGTATAATCACCCAGCAGGTAATCTCCATTTATACGGAAGAATGCAGTTGGATCACCAGCAAAATCTTTCAGTAATCCATCAACAAGCTGATATGCTCCACTACCCAAGTGATTAATATAGAATACAGGTTCGTCACCGGTGATAATAAGCCATTCATGTGCCTGCCAGGTTCCCTGTACGGCATTTTCATCTACACCGCGTTCTGCCCAGTAATCGAAGAATCCTTCTGGTGTTGCTGTAAAATAGAAAGGATGGAAATCAACAGTTAATGGGATATTAGTAGTAGTTGTTGGATCAAGGTTAAGATAATGATATTCCACATTGTAATCCAGCAACATATCATATTCATACATGGATTCACTATCTACCGGCAACCAGTTAGCTTGATCGGTTGATTGCAGTAAAGCAAGACTGGTAAATTCTGGTTCTAAGCCATCAAAGTTCATGTTAATATCTATAGGTGCTGATTCGATACCATTATCTCCAAGAATAGTTCCCGATACAGTATAATCGCCAAGATGATAATCACCATTTATGCGGAAATAAGCAGTTGGATCACCAGCAAAATCCCGCAGTAAACCATCTACAAGCTGATATGCTCCACCACCTAAGTGATTAATATAAAATACTGGTTCATCACCAGTGATAATTAGCCATTCATGTGCCTCCCAGGTTCCCTGAACTGCATTTTCATCCACGCCACGAGCAGCCCAATAATCAAAGAAACCTTCTGGTGTTGAAGTGAAATAGAAGGGATTGAAATCTACAGCTAACGGGATATTAGTTGTTGTAACGGGATCAATGTTCAAATAATGATAATCCAGATTTGGATCCAGTCCCATTGCGTAATCATACATACCTTCATTATCTACTGGTAACCAGTTAGCTTGATCGGTTGATTGCAGCAGGTCTAAATCAGTAAATTCAGGCACTGTGAAATCGTTGTAGAAGTACATATCAATTTGAAGTTCATCAGATTCCACACCATTGGCACCAATTACGGTGCCGACATAGCTGTAATCACCAGCTGGATAATCACCTTTTACTCTAAGGTAATCATCTTGACCAAAGTAATCTCTTACAAGTCCATCAACCAGCATATGACCCATAATATCTTCGTCTGTTAACCTAAGATAGAATTGTGGTTCCTGGCCATTAATAATCAACCAGAGATGTGCTTCCATTGTACCTGGTTGAGCATTTTCATTCACACCGTAAGCATCCCAATAAGTAAATACTTCAGCCGGTTGTTCAGATACATAGAATGCATAATAATCTGGTGCAACAGGAATATTGAAAGAAGACATGACATTGGTTGTAAGGTAATATTCTTCTACTTCCGGAACTAATTCCATCGTGAAGCCAGTTTGATAATCACCTTCAATCATCTCCCAGACCTCTCTGTTTTCAGATTTGTCAATAAATAGGTCAACCACATCCGGTTTTTCAAGAACAGTGATATATACAGTTGCACTGTTAGAAATATCTTCACCATCATAGGCAAGATATGTAAATGTGTCGTCCCCAATAAATCCATCCTCGGGTGTATAGCTAAATGAGCCATCAGGATTCAAAACGACATTACCATTGGTTGCTGGATTTTCCAGTAAAGCTGTGAAGCCTTCTGAATCGATATCGTAATCATTGTCCAGAACGCCAGGAGCATCAACTACTAATTCTCTTTCTTCTTCAGCATCGAAAGCATCATCAACAGCCACAGGTGCATCATTAACTGGAAGCACAATAACATCTACACCGTCTATTGCTATTGCATCTGTATAATTATCATTTACTGTAAATTCTAAGGTTTCTACGCCAAACCAATCTTCTTCTGCAGTAAACGTTACCACTAAGCCTGCAATATCAACATAAACCATTTCATTTAAATCTACCGAAAGTGAAAGGTTATCAGGATCATAGTCAGAGATATACTGTGCAAAATCAACTTCTAACGATCCATCTTCATCAAATGTAAAATCATCTGGTAGAGCGATCATTGGTGGATCATTAACAGGTGTAACGATGATCTCTACATTTTGCATGGAAATTCCATCACTAACACCATCATCAGCTGAAAATTCAATAATCTCAGAACCATTCCAATTGGACGTTGCAGTTAAAGTTACATCCATTCCATCTATTTCGACAGAGACATTCGTATTATTTGCAAATCCCAAAGTTATCGGATCATCTTCAATATCATATATGTAGTCAGCAAAATCAATTTCCAGGGAACCATCTTCATCAAAAGTGAAGCTGTCGGGAAGTTCCATAACTGGTGGATCATTTACAGGTGTTACAATAACCATTACATCATCAAAGGCAGAGTAATCAGCTGGTTGGCCCATGTCATCATAAACTTCGAACATGACATTTTCCATACCATACCAGTTCTCTGAAGCTGTGAATGTAACATCGAGTCCATCAATACTTACAAATACTGTACCAGTACCATTTTCTTGAGGTCCTCCGGTATAGTAATCCAGATAAAGCATATCACCATCCACATCATAAACATACGGTGTGAAATCTACAGTAAGTTCACCATCTTCAGCAAACGTGAAATCATCCGGCAATACAATTTCAGGAGCATCATTTACTGGTGTTACTATTACATCCACAAAATCGGAACCTGTAGCATCAGTTACACCGTCATCAACTGTGAATTCAACGAATTCTGTGCCATTCCAGTCCACTTCGGCAGTAAAGGTAACATCAAAATCCTCTATGCTTACAAATACTGTTCCGCCAATTTCGCCACCAATTTGATAAGACAAAGTAAGTGGATCACCATCAACATCATTAACATAAGGTAAGAAATCTACAATCAGCATATCATCTTCAGCAAATGTGAAATCAGCAGGAAGATTGATAGTTGGTGCATCATTCACAGGTATTACAATAACATCTACAAAGTCAGCAGCTGTTGCATCTGATGCCTGACTGTCACTAACAGCAAACGCCAAGCGCTCCGTACCGTTCCAGTCTTGAAGAGCACCCAAAGTTACAAAATAACCGTTTATATCAGCAGTAATATTTTCGTTACCGCCTGCTGTAAGAACAAGACCGTGTCCATCCGGATCGCTTATATAGGGAGTGAAGTCCACTTCAAGAGTTTCATCTTCATTTATGGTGAAAGTTTCCGGTAAAGATATATTTGGATTATCGTTAACAGGGTTTACAATAACCAACACATTATCAATAGAAATTGCATCGCTTACACCATCATCTGCAACGAATGTAATAGTTTCTTCTCCATTCCAATCTGGTGGAGCACTAAAGGTTACATCAAGACCATCGATATCAACTATAATATCGGTATTACCAGCAGAGGTTAACACTATTGTATTATTCTCCAAGTCTGTAATATATTGTGTGAAGTCAACCAAGAGACTAGTATCTTCATCGAAGGTGAAATCATCCGGCAATACTATCTCAGGTGGATCATTAACCGGTGTTACAATAATATCTGTAATATCGGATGCAATAGCTTCAGTCACTACATCACCGTCATCTACAACAAATGTAACAGCTTCTGTTCCATTCCAATCCTCATTCCCTTGAATTACAGCTACAAGACCAACAAAGGAAACACTTATATCAGTTGTTTCTTCTGCATATAACGTCAGATCATCACCATCGATATCATCAACATAAGGTGAGAAATCAAAAGCCTGCTGGGAATCTTCCGGTAAAGTAAAGCTGGCCGGTAAATTGATTGTTGGCGCATCGTTAACAGGATTTACAATCACTTCTACATCTGCAGAATTGACCGCTTCACTTACTCCATCATCAATTGTAAAGGTAAGAAGTTCATCACCATTCCAGTTTAATGGTGCAGAGAATAATACAAACAAACCTTGTATGGCAGCATCGATATCAACATTATTTGCTACAGTTAAAGTAAGCGGGTCACCCTCAACATCATATACATATTGAGTGAAATCTTCGAGCAGGTCTTCATCTTCATCAAACACAAATTCTGGTGGTAACATAATTGTCGGTGCATCGTTTACCGGTGTTACGATCACATCTACATAATCCATCGCTGTGTCATCCATTACACCATCACTTACTGTGAATTCTATATATTCTGTTCCATACCAGTTAAGTTCGGAAGTAAATGTTACTTCCATATCTACAATATCAACATATACAGTTCCTGTTCCACTGTCATCTGCACCACCGATATAATAATCAAGGTAAAGAACATCACCATCAACATCATAAACATATGGTGTAAAATCTTCGATCAGCATTCCATCTTCTTCAAAGGTGAAATCTGGTGGAAGATCAATCGTAGGAGCATCGTTCACTGGTGTTACGATCACATCTACATAATCGGTAGCGGTTAGATCTGTTACTCCGTCATCTACTGTAAACATAACTGTCTCTAATCCATTCCAATCCTGGGCAGCACCAAAGGTTACTATCGTTCCATCGATTGATACGGTTACTTCTACATTATCGCCATAGGTTAAGGATAATGTGTTCAGATCAATATCATCTATATAAGGAAGGAAGTCTACTTCCAGAGTTCCATCCTCTGCAAAGGTGAAATCATCCGGTAAGATAATTGTCGGTGCATCGTTTACCGGTGTTACGATCACATCTACATAATCCACCGCTGT